>JALZBE010000183.1 GCA_030947665.1 Vulcanimicrobiota bacterium
AAGCGCCTCGGGGTGAACGTCATCCTCGCCCTCGACCAAGGGACGACATCGTCGCGGGCCGTCGTGTTCGGCCCGGGCGGCGAAGTCCACGGCTTCGATCAGCGCGAGTTTGCGCAACATTTCCCGCAGCCGGGGTGGGTCGAGCACGACCCGGGCGACATCTGGCACTCGCAGCTCGAGGTGGCGCGCGGCGCGCTCCGCAACGCCTCGCTCTCGGCGGCGGACGTCGTCGCCATCGGGATCACGAACCAGCGTGAGACGACGATCCTTTGGGACCGTGCGACCGGCGAGCCCGTGCATAACGCGATCGTGTGGCAAGACCGGCGCACCGCGGCGATGTGCGGGCAGCTGCGCGCGCGCGGCGTCGAAGACGTGGTTCGCGCGCAAACCGGATTGCTGCTCGATCCGTACTTTTCGGCGACGAAGATCGCGTGGCTGCTGGAGAACGTCGACGGATTGCGGGCGCGCGCGGAAGCAGGCGAAATCGCGTTCGGGACGGTCGACTCGTGGCTGATCTGGAACCTCACGGGCGGCGCGCGGCACGTCACCGACGTCACGAACGCCTCGCGCACGATGCTCTTCGACATTCATCGCTTGCAGTGGAGCGACGAGCTTCTTGCGGCGTTCGGCATCCCGCGCGTGCTGCTCCCCGAGGTGCTGCCGTGCACCGCGGAGTTCGGGACGACGGCGGTCGAGCACTTCGGCGGCGCGATTCGCATCGCGGGCGTCGCGGGCGATCAGCAGGCCGCGCTCGTCGGACAGGCCGGCTTCGCTCCCGGGCTGGCGAAGAACACGTTCGGCACCGGATCGTTCGTCGTGCTCAACACCGGCGACCGCGTCGTGCGCAGCGAGCACGGTTTGCTGTCGACGGTCGCGTTCGCGTTCGAACAAAATCGCGCGACGTACGCGCTGGAAGGCTCGATCTTCGCCACCGGCGCGGCGGTGCAGTGGCTGCGTGACGGGCTCGGGATCATCGAGCGGTCGTCCGACGTCGAGCGGCTCGCTCGTGAAGTGGACGACAGTGCGGGATGTTACTTCGTCCCCGCGTTCACCGGCCTCGGTGCGCCGTACTGGGACCCGTACGCGCGCGGGACGATCACCGGCATCACGCGCGGGACGACGCGAGCGCATCTCGCGCGCGCCGCGCTCGACGCGATGGCGTATCAGACGGCCGACGTGGTCGCAGCGATGGAGCTCGACGCGGGGATTCCGCTCGCCGAGCTGCGCGCCGACGGCGGCGCGTCAGCGAACGCGCTGGTGATGCAGCGCCAGGCGGATCTGCTCGGCGTGCCCGTGCTGCGTCCCGCGTGTCTGGAGACGTCGGCGTTCGGCGCGGCATCGCTCGCCGGCCTTCAGCGCGGCTTCTGGTGCGATCTCGATGCACTCGCCGCGCTGTGGCGCGCCGACGCCCGGTTTACGCCGGCGCTCGGCGCCGCCGAACGTGGAGCTCAGCTCGCGGCGTGGCACCGTGCGGTGCTCAGCGCGCGCGCCCTCGGCGATACGCAATGAGATGCGCGTACGCTTCGGCGAGCGTTCCGTTGTGCACGTACGTGAACGCGGTGACGCCGACGCCGGGTACGACCGTCACGTGGTGCTCGCTCGCGAGCGTATCGTAGGTGAGCCGGAACGCCCGTCGCGCCGGGTCACGCGGGCCCGGCACATCAAGCCTCGCTGGCCCGACACTTTCGATCCACCAGCCGTAGTTCGTGTCGTCGCGCCGTCCCATGTCGCGCGGGCGGAGCACCCGGCCCTTCGTCAGCGGCACGTCGAACCACACGTGCTGGTCGAGATTGCCGGGCAGCGCCTTGCGACCGGCCGCCTTGACGGCCGCGAACGCGGACGTGCTCACGTCGCGGAGCAGATAGAAGCGCGTCCCCACGCGCAGCACTTCATAGCTTCCCGGGCGGGGATCGCGCGACCACCACGCCAGATCCCAGACGCCGCCACGGAGCAGCGCTCCCGCGACGTCACCGTGGTCGAAGGCGTCGATCACCGAGGACGTCCAGCGGACCTCGCTGCGGCGAAGCGTGTTCGGCGGGTCCGTCCACTTCAGCCCTGCTTCATACGTCCACACGGTCCCGGTGACGAACGGAATCACCTCGGCGTCATCGCGCGCCGCGACGGCACGCGGACTCGCCGCGAGCACGAAAGCGACCAGCACTAGGAACACCCACCGCGCCGTCACCACGCTTCGGAACTCCTATCACTCGCGCTGGTCATGCGTTCATCTGCTCGGACGCCGGTTCCCGCCACATTCGGCCGCACCGCAGGGGACCCGCCGCCATCGTCGCCGTAGCCTCACCGCCCGGCCTTTTGGAGGCTCCCATGCCCGACCATACCGCGTTCGCCGAACTGCTCCGCGCGCTGGCGCGGGAACGGGCGCGCACGCTGGTCATCGGGGGGCTGGCGAAGCGTCTTCACGGTGAGTGCACGGACGCGTACGACCACTGCCTGTGGTACGACGCCGACGAAGAAAACGCCGCGCGCGTGTACCGCGCGCTGTCGCGGATCGGCGCACCGCTCGACGGCATCGAGGTGCCTGATCTCGCCGACGTGGACTACGAGTTCCGCCACGGCGAAGGCGAAGCGGAGATCTGCTTGTTCGGCGGCTTGGACGGCATCACGTTCGCGGACGCGTGGGAAGACCGGCTCGAAACCTACTGGGGCGACGTTCGGCTGTGCGTGATCGGCCGCCACGCGCTGCGCGCGACGGAACTCGCCGAACGGGTCGTCTAGCTTACAGCGTCGTCTTTCCCAGCGCGCTCAGGATCAGCTCCACCGCTAAGATCGCCGTCCGGTTCTCGCGGTCCAGGATTGGGTTGATCTCCGTGATCTCCAGCGAGCCCAGGGTGCCGCTGGCCGCGACGCCTTCCATGAGCAAGTGCGCTTCGCGGTACGTGATGCCGCCGCGCACCGGCGTGCCGACGCCCGGAGCTTCCTGCGGGTCGACGCCGTCCATGTCGAAGCTGACGTGCACCGAGTTCTCGCCGTCGGCGACGATCGCGAGCGCCTCGTCGACCACGCGGCTCATGCCGAGCCGGTCGACGTCCGCCATCGTGAACGCCTTCACGCCGAGCTCGCGGATCGCGCGCTTCTCGCCGTCGTCCACGTCGCGCAGCCCGATGAACGCCATGCGCGCGGGATCGACCGCGTGCTGCTCGAGCGCGAAGTGCACCGGCATCCCGTGCACGTTGCCCGTCGGCGACGTCAGCGGCGTGTTGATGTCGCCGTGCGCGTCCACCCAGATCACGCCGGGCGCTTTGCCGCGCGCGCGCGCGATGCCGGCGATGGTGCCCATCGCGATCGAATGATCGCCGCCGAGCACGAGCGGAAAACTGCCCTGTTGCACGACGCTCTGCACGATGTCCGCAAGCTCGTCGCAGACCGCCTTGATGATCGGGAAGTATTTCGCGTTCTGCTCGGCGATCGTCGCCGACTCCGGGACCGGAACGCGCAGGTTGCCGTGGTCCGTTACCGTGATGCCGAGCCGCTCCAGCGACTCCTTCAGCCGCGCATACCGGATCGCCGACGGGCCCATGTCGACGCCGCGGCGGTCGGCGCCGAGATCCATCGGGACGCCCACGACATCGACATGTGAGATCGGTGTGCGGCGGGCTGAGACGCCGGACGACGGCTGCGTGAACACGGTTACGGTACCGGCGGCTGCCGGCGCGCGTCCGGCTGCACGATCGGCGGCCGCGTCTGGTCGAGCGGCGCATGGGTCAGCGCCGGTCCGGTGGCGAGCACCGGCTCGACGGGGCGCGGCAAGAGCTGCTCGCGCAGCACGCGGATCATCGCGGCGACCGGGACGGCGAGGAACGTGCCCGCCAGACCGAACATCTCGCTGCCCGCGAGGATCGCGAGCACGATCCAGAACGGCGACAGGCCGACGTTGTCCTTGAGCACGCGCGGCGATACGAAGTTGCCGTCGATCTGATGGATCACGACGATCAGCACGGCCACGATGAGCGCATGGACCGGCCCGCCGTTCGCGAGCGCCAGCAGCACCGCGGGCACGAACGCGATCAGCGCGCCGGCGTACGGTATGAAGTTCAAAGCGCCGGAAACCACGCCGATCAGCAGCGCGTACGGAACGTGCATGAACAGCAGCATCACGGTAAGCATGCCGCCCAGGATCGAGCCGTCGATCAGCTGGCCGCGGATGAAGCCGCCGACGACCTGATCGAGGTCGGCGATGATCGACTCGGTCTTCGCGTGCAGCTTCTGCGGGATCAAGCCCAGGAAGTTCGACTTCAGGCTCTCCGCGTCGAGCAGCATGTACGCCGCGAGCACGGGGACCACGACGACCGTCGCAAGGATCGACACCGTCGACAGCACGACCGTCAGCGTCTTCGACGCCGTGTCGAACGCGTTGTTCTGCAAGAAGCCGGCGAGCTGCGTGGGGAGCGCGACGAGATACGCCTTTTCGTCGTCGGGCAGCCACTTGAGATACCTGTTGTGCGGATCCGAGAGAATTTTCTCGAAGTTCGTCACCAAACCGGGTACCGCTTTGACCGCGCCCTGCACGTCGGCGATGAGCGCCGGCACGATCAACTGCGCGATCGCCACGCCGAAGATCACGATCACGATGTAGACGAGCAGGATCGAAATCCCCAGCGGCAGCCGTTCGTTGAGCCGCCGGACCAGCGGGAACACCAGGTACGCGAAGAACAGCGCGATGACGAACAGCATCGCCGTCGCCTTGACCGCGCTGAGGAACTGCAGGAAGCCGACGAGCAGATAGATCGCGACCGCGATCAGCCCCAGCGTCTTGAGCCAGAGCGTGATGCGGCGCTCCGTCCGGGACATGGGCCGGCGCGGGCGCGGAAGGTCCGGCGGTCGAGCGGCGGGGTTCACGAGCGTCCTGTTCCCCGAATGCGACAGGCCGCCCCGCATCCGCGTCGTAGGAGGGCGCGATGGTCTTGCGGCGTGCGGCGTTCCTCGCCCTCGCGGTGGTCTGCTGTTGCACCACCGTCACCGGCTGCGCCCGCAATCAAGTGGCCTCGGGGACGGTCCGCATCGGGATGGTCACCGACACGGGCGGCCTCGGGGACCGATCGTTCAACGATTCCGCCTACGCCGGGCTGGTGCGAGCCAAGAACGACCTGCACGTCGACACCACGGTGCTCCAGTCGCGCTCGGCCGCGGACTACCAGATCAACATGACGGTCCTTTCGAACAAACGGTATGACGAGATCTTCGCGATCGGCTTTTTGATGGCCAAGGACGTGCAAGAGGTCGCCGAGCGCTACACCAAGCGGCACTTCTCGATCATCGACGCGGTCGTCGACATGCCCAACGTGACGTCGGTGACCTTTAAAGAGGAAGAAGGTTCGTTCATGGCCGGCGCGCTCGCCGCGATGACGACCAAGACGAAGACGATCGCGTTCTTGGGCGGCATCGACATCCCGCTCCTGCGCAAGTTCGAGGCTGGCTTCGCCGCCGGCGCGCGCGAGATCGACCCCAGCGTCAAGGTGCTGGTGAAGTACGTCGGCTCCTTCGACGACGTCGCGTCGGGCAAGGAGCTCGCGGGCGTGCAGTTCGATCAGGGCGCCGACATCATCTACGTCGCGGCGGGCAAGGCCGGCCTCGGCGCGATCGATCAGGTCAAACGGCGCGGCAACGCGTTCGTGATCGGCGTCGACTCCAACCAGGACGCGATCGCGCCGGGGAAGATCCTCACCAGCATGGTCAAGCGCGTCGACATCGGCGTGTTCCGCGTCAGCACGCAAGCCGCGGCGCACAAGCCGCGCCCGGCGCACCTGACGCTCGGGCTCAAAGAAGGCGGCGTGGGTTTGACCGATTTCGCGTACACCAAGAGCGTCGTCACGCCGGACAAGATCGCGACGCTCGCCAAAATCAAAGCGCTGATCGTCGGCGGCACGCTGGTCGCGCCGTCCACGCGGGAGGAACTCGCATCGTTCAAACGCGTTCCGCTCTGACGCTGCGCGGCGTGCGCAAGCGCTTCGGCGCCGTGCAAGCCGTCGACGGCGTCGACCTCGAGCTGCAGCCCGGTGAGATCCACGCGCTGGTCGGTGAGAACGGCGCGGGTAAATCCACGCTCGCCGCGATCGCCTACGGCGCGGTGCGCGCCGACGAGGGCAGCGTCGACGCGGACGGCGTCGTCGGCCTCGTGCACCAGCACTTCAAGCTGATCGAGCGCCTGCGCGT
>JALZBE010000629.1 GCA_030947665.1 Vulcanimicrobiota bacterium
GCATGGCCGCGATCGCGATGCCGATCGACCACGAATTGCGGCCGGCGGTGTGCGCGGCATACGGCAAGGACGGGTCGAGCCGGACGTCGCGCATGTTCTCGCGCAGGTCGTGCGTGTGGTGGACCAGCGCCTCCCGCGGCCCGCTGACGCAGTAGTGATAGGCCGGAAAGACCGCCTCGTAGTCGTGCGCCGTCCAATGCAAGGAGATCGAGCGCAGGTCGCCCGGCGGCAAATCGGGCCGCCATTCGCGGAGCGGGACGGCCCGAGCGAGAACTACCGGACGATGCACGACAAGGGCCCGTACGAACCGTTCACGCTGGCGCCGACGACGCAGAAGAAACGCCCGGGCGGTCGAGCGGCGGGCGGCATCCTCGTAACGCTCGGGGTGCTGGCGGTCAAGTTCAAGACGATCCTCGCCGGGCTCTTTGCGCTCAAATGGCTGGTCTTGGCACCGAAGCTCCTCTTCAGCTTCGGGTCGATGTTCCTCTCCGTCTGGCTGTATGCGGTGTGGTTCGGCGGCTGGAAGATCGCGATCGCGTTCGTCGCGCTGATGGTCGTGCACGAGCTGGGCCACTACGTCACGCTGCGCAACTTCGGGCTCTCACCGAACCTGCCGATGTTCATCCCCGGGTTCGGAGCGTTCGTGAGCGCACCGAACTTCGGGACGCCCGCGCAGAGCGTGACGTCGTCCATCGCAGGGCCGCTGTTCGGCGCAGCCGCAGCCGCCGTGTGCTGGGGTTACGGTGCCGCGACGCACGAGCCGTTCTGGCTCGTCTGCGCCTACATCGGCTTTTTTCTCAACTTCATCAACCTGCTGCCGATCCCGATGCTCGACGGCGGGGCGATCGCGGGCGCCATCGACGCGCGGCTGTGGTACGTCGGCGTGCCGCTGTTCCTCGGGTTGATGTTGATCGTCGGCGTGACGCCGTTCAGCGTCATCTTCATCATCCTCATCGTGGTCGTCGCGGTGCCGCGCCTGCTGGCGCTGTGGCGCGGACAGCTCGATCCGCGCGCGTCGGGGCTGACGCCGCGGCAACGCACGGCGGCCGGGATCGCGTATCTCGCGCTCATCCTGCTCACGCTCGCCGGCGCCGCCGTCACACACATCGAGCGCGCGTCGTTCTCGTGAGCGGCACCGACGATCCGTCGAAAGGAGAACGCGCTGCGCCGGACTTCGCGATGCAGCGCGCCGTCGAGATCCTCGCCCAGGTGTACGAGGCGGGGCGCGCGCGGCGGAACGTTCCCCCGGCGCCGCTCGACCGGCCGGTCGTGCTGGCCAACGAACACCTCGTCTTCGCACTCGGCACGACGACGCGCGCCGGCGTCGAGCGCGCGTTCGGCGTCGCGTTCTCGTATCCGATGCGCGGCTGGCACACCTATGCGGCGCGCGAGGACGGGCGGCGCTACTTTCTCAGCGCGTTCTACGCCGATGCGGCGCTCGTCGCGCTCGAATATTACGTGCCGAAAGCCGATCGCGCGCCCGGCCTCGCCGCGCGCGATTACGGCGCGTTTCGGCTCTCGCCGGGCGACGTCGCGCTGGGCGCGCCGTTCGCGTCGCTCGACGAGCGCTACGTCACCGCGGTCGGCGGCCCCGCGCCCGTCGTGTACGCCGAAGCGTTCGAAGCGCGCTTCCCCGGCGGCGTCGCGTACGTGATGGGCAACGACGGGCGGATCGAGCGCCTCGGTCTCTACGCTGCGACGTAACGCGGCGTTCGCGGGCGCGGTCGTCGCGATCGTGCTGGCGTTCACGCTCTGCCGGCCGCCGCCGACGCAAGGACCGTTCGCACGCGACTTCGAGGCGTACTATGCGGCCGGCGCCACGTGGAACGCCGGCGGCGACCCGTGGTCGCGCGCGGTGTGGAGCACGGAGCGCGCGATCGGCGGCGTCGACGCGTCGCGTGACGAGCTCTTGCCCTACGTCGGCCCCGCCGCCGCGTTGCCGTTGTTCGGCATGCTTGCGCGGCTGCCGTATCTCGTTGCGATGCGCGTGTGGACCGCGCTCCTGGTCGCCGCGTTCGCCGCACTGGTGCTCGCGTCGCTCGCGCTCGTGCGCGTGCGCGGCGCGGCGGCGATCGCCGGCGCGGCACTGTTCGGGATCGCGAGCGGCCCGGTCACAAGCGCGCTCGCCCTCGGCCAAGTCGCGCTGATCTCCGCCGGGGGCATCGCATGCGCGCTCGTCGCGTACGAACGCCGGGCGATCGCGGCCGGCGCCGTCGCGACGCTCCTCGCCGCGGTCCAGCCGAACCT
>JALZBE010000184.1 GCA_030947665.1 Vulcanimicrobiota bacterium
CTCTGACGCTGCGCGGCGTGCGGCGGCGCTTCGGCGCCGTGCAGGCCGTCGACGGCGTCGACCTCGAGCTGCAGCCCGGTGAGATCCACGCGCTGGTCGGTGAGAACGGGGCGGGAAAGTCCACGCTGGCCGCGATTGCCTACGGCACCGTGCGCGCCGACGAGGGCAGCGTCGTCACGAACGGCGTCGTGGGCCTCGTGCACCAGCACTTCAAGCTGATCGAGCGGCTGCGCGTGTGGGAAAACGTGCTGCTGAATCGCGAACCCAAACGCGGCTGGGCGATCGACGTCGCCGCCGCGCGCGAGCGCGTGCGGTCGCTCGCCTCGACGTACGGGCTCGCGGTCGATCCGGACGCCGTCGTCGAGACGCTGCCGGTCGGGATCAAGCAGCGCGTCGAGCTGCTGCGCGAGCTCGACCGTGAGCCCAGCGTGCTGCTGCTCGACGAGCCGACGGCGGCCCTCGCGCCGAGCGAGATCGCGTCGTTCTTCGCCACGGTGACCGAGCTCGCGAAGCGCGGCACCGCGATCCTGGTCGTCACGCACAAGCTCGCCGAGGTGATCGCGTACTCGCAGCGCGTCACGGTCATGCGCGCGGGGCGCATGGTGGCGTCGCACGTGACCAGCGCGACGAACGCCGACGAGATCGCGCGCGAGATGGTCGGCGGCGAGGTCCCCGCGCTCGCGGCGCGCGCGACGACCGCCACCGCACCGCTGCTCGAGGTGCGCGGGCTGTCGGCGCGCTCCGCAACGAGCACGCTCGCGAACGCGACGTTCGATGTGCGCGCGGGCGAGATCGTGGGTGTCGCGGGCATCGAAGGGAACGGCCAGACCGCGCTCGCCGACGCGCTCGCGGGCGTCGTTCCGTTCACCGGCGAGCTGCTCTACGAAGGCGAGCCCCTGCGCCCCGGCGACCCGCCGGCGTCGCGCATCGCGCGAGGGATTCGCGTGATCCCGCAGGACCGCCGCGACGAAGCGCTCGTGCTCGACTGGAGCGTGCGCGACAACGTCGCGCTAGGCCGCCAGCGTACGCTTGCGCTTGCGCGGTACGGCGACGCGGCGCGCGAGGTGATCGAGCGCTTCGACGTGCGCCCCGCCGACCCCGACGCCGTCGTCGCGCAGCTTTCCGGCGGCAACCAGCAGAAGATCGTGGTCGGCCGCACGCTCACCAGCGCGCCGAAGCTCGTGGTCGCGTACCAGCCGACGCGCGGCATCGACATCGGCGCCGCCGCGCTCGTGCAGTCGCGGCTGATCGAAGCGCGCAACGCGGGCGCGGGCGTGCTGCTGATCTCCTTCGAGCTCGACGAGATCTTCGCGTGCGCCGACCGCGTGCTGGTGATCGCGAACGGCGCGTTCGTCGGGTCGTTCGACCGCGCGACGATCGACCGCGGCCGCATCGGCGCGTTGATGGCGGGGCACACATGATCGCCGCGCTGCGCAAAGGCACGCTGCGCGAGGTCGCGGTCGTGGTCGTCGTCGTGTTCGGCTTCGGCTCGATCGCGATGCTGCTCGCGCACGTATCGCCGTTCGTCGGCTTCGGCGCGCTGTTCGACGGCGCGTTCGGCACGCCCGAAGAAGTCGCCGAGACGCTCGTGCAGGCGACGAACCTGCTCTTCCCCGCGCTCGGCATCGCGATCGCGTTTCGCGCCGGCCTGTTCAACATCGGCGCCGAGGGGCAGCTGATCCTCGGCGGTTTCGCCGCAGGCTGGCTGGGCGCGCAGCTGCCGCTCCCGCCGTATCTCGCGGTGCCCATGGTGCTGCTCGCGGGCGCGCTCGCCGGCGGCGTGTGGGGCGCGATCCCGGGCTTTCTGCGCGCGCGCTTCGGCGCGAACGAAGTGATCGCGACGCTGATGCTCAACGTCATCGCGGTTTTGCTCACGACCTACCTCGTCACGGGGCCGCTGCAGCAGGGCGGCGGCGGCGCGTCGGAGACCGCCGCGTTACCGAAGGCAGCGCAGATCCCCGACCTGATCGCGCTCGCCGCCGACCCGCACTTTACGCTCGCGTTTCTCGTCACGCCGTTCGTGCTCGCAATCGTGCTCGCGTTCGTGCTGTGGCGCGTGCTGCAGCGCACGGTATTCGGCTACGAGCTGCGCGCCGCCGGCGATGCACCCGAAGCCGCGAAGCGCGCGGGCATCGATCTTGGTCGCACGGCGTTCGTCGCGATGGCGATCTCCGGCGCGATCGCGGGCTTGGGCGGCGCGACGATCGTGTCCGGCGGGCTGCACCGCTTCAACACCGGGCTCTCGCCGGGTTACGGCTTCATCGCAATCGCCGTCGCGCTGGTCGGCAACCTCGACCCGCGCTGGATCATCGTCGCGTCGATCGCGTTCGGCATGCTGCAGAGCGGCGGGATCGCGATGCAGGCCGAGGCGGGCGTGCCGCGCGAGGTCGTCACGCTGGTCACCGGCTTGGTGATCATCGCGCTCGCAGGACGGCGCGTCGTCGCGCACCGGAGGTCCACGTGAACGCCACGCTCGCCGCGGTCCTCGCGATCCTGGGCCTCACGCTGGTCAAGGCGACGCCGCTGATCTACGCCGCGCTGGGCGGCGTGCTGAGCGAGCGCGCAGGCGTCGTGAACATCGGGCTCGAGGGGATTCTCATCGCCGGCGCGTTCACGTCGGTGGTCGTGAGCGGCGCGACCGGGAGCCCGCTGCTCGGCGCGCTCGCCGGCGTCGTCGCGGGGATGCTGCTCGCTGCGATCCTCGCCTACGCCGCGACGCGGCTCGGCGTGGACCAGATCGTCGCCGGCACCGGCTTGAACATCGCCGCGCTTGCGGGTGCGGCGTTCGGCCTCGTGCTCGTGTACCACCAGCCCGGCGCGTCGCACGAAGTGCCGGCGTTCGGTCACACCGGCGAAGTCGTGTTCATCGTGCTCGCGTTCGTCGCGGCGGCCGCGCTGCAGTTCGTGCTGACGCGCACACCGTGGGGTCTGCGCGTGCGCGCGTGCGGCGAGGACCCGAGCGCCGCGGAGTCGGCGGGCATCGACGCCTTGAAGACGCGCTTTCGCGCGGTGGTGATCGGCGGCGCGATCGCGTCGCTGGGCGGCGTCTATCTGTCGCTCGCCGAGCTCGACCTGTATTCCGACGGCATGACCGCCGGGCGCGGCTTCATCGCGCTCGCCGCGGTGATCTTCGGCCGCTGGACGCCGCTGGGCGCGACGGGCGCGGCGCTGTTCTTCGGCTTCTTCGCGGCGCTGCAGTACTCGCTGCAACGAGCGGGCGTGCCGAGCCAGCTGATGCAGGCGCTGCCCTACCTCGCCGCGCTGGTCGCGCTGGCCGGCTTCGCGGGCCGCGTCCGCGCGCCGGCCGCCGACGGCATCCCGTACGTGCGACAGTAACGTTGTCGAAATGCAACTTGACTTTCGTCGCAGCATGCCGACAATAAGGAGACAATGCGGGTACCGCGACGACTCGTTGCCATCGTCGTCAGTCTAGCCGTTCCGTTCACCGTCGGTTCACCCGCGGGCGCTACGAGCATGCCGGCCCCGCTCGCGGACTTCCAGGTTCAACTCTCGGCGGTCTCGGTGCGTGCGCCGGGTCACGTCGGGATCGTGGTTCAGGATGTCGTCACCGGCGTGACCACCGGCTTCAATGCGGGCACCGAGATGCCGGCCGCGTCGACGATCAAGATCCCCGTGATGGTCGAGGTGTTCCGCCAGCTCGGCACCGGGAAGTTCGCCCTCTACACGCGCGTGAAGCTGCGGCGGTCGGATAAGGACTCGGGCTCGGGCGACCTCTACCGCGGGCGCGTCGGTTCGAGCTACCCCGTTTCGCGGCTGCTCTCGCTGATGATCGACGTGAGCGACAACACGGCGACCAACATGCTGATCCGCCTGGTCGGGCGGCCGCACATCAACCAGGAGATGGAAGACCTCGGCCTCACGCACACACGGCTGACCGACTTCATCCGCTCCGAGGGCCCGCACATCCGCTGGGCGCTGCGCTCGAGCCCTGCCGACATGGCGCACCTGCTGCGCGCGATGGCGCAGGATCAGCTCATCGACATGTGGTCGTCGCGCGCGATGATTGCGATTTTGCGCGGCCAGGAGCACAACGGGCTGCTGCCGGAGCCACTGCCCGAAGGCACGGACATCGCGCACAAGACGGGCACGCTGCACGACACGCTCAACGACGTCGGCATCGTGTTCGAAGGCTCGGCGCCGTACGTGATCGCGGTGATGACCACCGACCTGCGCACGCTGTCGTCGGGCCGGCGCTTCATCCGCGGCGTGTCGCGGCTCGCCTACGATGCGCTCGGCAAGTTCGCGACGTGGCGCGGCGTCAACGACTTCAACCCGGCTGCAGAGTCCGAGCGCGCGGCACCGACCGACGCTGCGCCGCAGACCCTCGACCAGCAGATGTGGGCGCCGCAGAGTGTCCCCGCGCCGGTCGCCGCTCCCGCGACGACTCCGACGCCGGCTCCTTAGTTCTGACGCGCGACTAGCTCGCTGCCTTGACGCGGCCCGCGTACGTGCGCGTGAGCCAGTCATCGTACTTCGGAATTGCGCCGTGGATCGCGCGGTCGTATGCGTCGATCAGCGCCGTTGCGATCGGGCCGCGCTTGCCGTCGCCGACTTGGCGGTAGTCGATCGACTCGATCCACTGCACGCCCGCGGCACTGCCGGTGATGAACAGCTCGTCCGCGACGACGAGCTCGCTGCGATCAATCGGGCGCTCCACGACGTCGAGCCCGAGCTCGTCCTTCGCGAGCGTGATGATCGCGCGGCGCGTCACGCCTTCGAGGATGTTCTGCGACGGGTCGGGCGTGTAGAGTACGCCGCGCCGCACCATGAACACGTTCTCCGCCGAACCTTCGCAGACGTGGCCTTCCGCCGACAGCATGATCGCTTCGTCGAAGCCGTTCATCACCGCTTCGCTCTTGGCGAGCGCGCTGTTCACGTAGATGCCGGTGATCTTGCCGCGTGCGGGCGCCATCGTGTCGTCGATGCGGCGCCACGAGCTCACGCCGACGCGCAAGCCGCGGTCGGTGTCGAAGTAGCGCTCGAACGGGATCGCGACCATCGCGAATGCGTCCTTCACGTCGTGCAGGCGCACGCCGACGTCTTCGTTCGCCTTGTACGCGAACGGGCGCACGTACACGTCGCTGCGGAAGTTGTTGCGCGCGCAGATCTCGACGGTGAGATCGCACAGCTCGCGCGTCGAGAGCGGCAGGGTGATCATCAGGATGCGCGCGGACTGCGCGAGGCGGTCGTAGTGATCGGCAAGCTTGAGGAGGTAGAGCTCTTCCTCGCGCGCATTCCAGAAGCCGCGCACGCCTTCGAAGCACCCGGTTCCGTACTGCAGGCCGTGGGTGAGCAGGCCGATCTTCGCGTCGTCGTAGCGCGCGAAGCGGCCGTCGGAATAGACCGTCAGATCGCCCAGGTGCATGAGGTCGGGTTCCTCCGGTGGTAAGGTGGGCGTCGTGCGCGAGGTGTTCACGACGTTCCTCCGGCTGGGGTGCACGTCGTTCGGCGGTCCCATCGCTCACCTCGCCTATTTCCGGCGCACCTTCGTGGAGGAGCGGCGGTGGCTCGACGAGGCGACCTATGCCCGGATCGTCGCGTTTTGCTCGGTGCTCCCGGGGCCCACCTCGAGCCAGGTAGGGATGCTGATCGGGCTGTCGCGAGGCGGGCCGCTCGGCGCGTTCCTGGCGTGGCTGGGGTTCACGGCGCCCTCGGCGCTCGCCATGACGGCGTTCGCCGCCGCGCTGGGCGGCGCGGAGTCCCACGCCGTGCCGCCGTGGTTCGCCGGAATGCTCGCGGGCCTGTTCGCGGCGGCGGCCGCGGTCGTCGCGCAGGCCGTCGTCGGGCTGGCCGGCTCGCTGTGCACCGACCTGCCGACGAAGTTCATCGCGGTCGCCGCGCTGTTCGTCACGCTGGCGCTGCGGCCGTATCCCGGCTTGCAGTGGGCGTCGATCGCGCTGGGTGCGCTCGCGGGCGCGGCCGCGCTTCACGCGCCGGGTCTGCGCGCGGACGCGCTGCCGATCCGCGTCCCGCGGCGGGTGGCGAGCGTCGCGGGAGTCGCGTTCGTCGCGCTCGTCGCCGCGACGACCTTGCCGAAGACGGCCGCGGTCGCGTTTCTGGCCACGCTGATTCGTGCCGGCTCGCTGGTGTTCGGCGGCGGCCACGTGGTGCTGCCGCTGCTGCAGAG
>JALZBE010000630.1 GCA_030947665.1 Vulcanimicrobiota bacterium
GTCCACCGGTCTGCCGTCGCGCATTGCGGCCAGGCTTGCGCCGTTACCGAGATGCGCGACGATCATCCGTCCGCGCGTCCCGGCGTCACCCAGTTCGTGAACGATCGATTCGTAGGAGAGACCATGAAACCCATAACGCCGGATCCCCTCCGACCATAGCTCACGCGGAAGCGGCAGACGCTGCGCGACCGCGGGCATGCGGCGATGGAACGCCGTGTCGAAGCACACGACTTGCGGAACGTCGGGCAGCGCCTTCTCGATCTCGCGAATCGCGGCGAGAGCGCCCGTCATATGCAGAGGGTCGAACGGCACGAGCGCGGTCAGACTCGTCAGGACGTCCGGGGTAACGCGCGCCGGCGCCTCGTGCGCGATGCCGCCGTAGACCAGCCGATGGCCGATCGCGTCGACCTTTACGCCGGACTCTCCCAAGGCTGCCAGTATTCCAGCAACGGGCGTCCGATCCCCAAGCGATTTCCGGGCCCTCTTCGAAGCCGAGTCCCGGTCGTCACGAACCCACAGCGCGGCGTCTGCCGCCCCGAGTGCGTCGATCCCGCCTTCCAGCAGGCGCTGCTCGCTACTGCTTCCCATCGCGTGCACGGCGAACTTGAGTGAAGACGACCCAAGATCGACGCTGAGGATGATTCGGCCGCTTCGAGCGGTCGCGCCCGGACCGTTCACGTGACCGCGAACGCCCGCCTCACGCCAGCGCGACTTCAAGATCGTGCCGGCTTCGGCGGTCATGCGAGCTCGCGAGCTCCTTCCCGATTTCGGCGAGATGCGAGCGCTGCTCATCGCTCACCTGCGGGTATGTCAGGTGAAGCGCCTCGAGCTCTGCGACGATTATTCCGGCTATCGCGACCCGCGAAAACCACTTGTGGTCAGCCGGGATGATGTACCACGGCGCGGACGACGTACTTGTATGCGTCAAGAGCTCCTCGTAGACGCGTTGGTAGCTCTGCCAAAACGAGCGCTCATGAACATCGGCAGCGGAAAGCTTCCAATTCTTGTCCGGCGTCTCCACGCGGTCGAGTAATCGCTTCCGCTGCTCGTCCTCCGATAGGTGTAGAAAAAACTTGACGATTCGCGTACCATTGCGTGATAGATGCCGCTCGAACGCCACGATATCTTCGTAGCGGTCTTTCCAGAGATCGACCTTATTTCCAGGCGGAAGGTCTTCGCGCTCGAGAATCGCTTCGTGAACCCGAACGACTGTAAGCTCCTCGTAATAGGAGCGATTGAAAATGCCGATTCTCCCGCGTTCGGGCAACGCCTTCGCGCAGCGCCAAAGGTAGTCGTGCGCCAACTCGGCCGCGGACGGCGTCTTGAAGCTGCTGACGTCGACGCCTTGCGGGTTGATACCCGTCATGACGTGCTTGATCGCGCCGTCTTTGCCCGCCGCATCCATACCCTGCAGAACGATGAGCAATGCATATTCGCCTTTGGCGTACAGCATGTCTTGAAGCGCCGACAGGCGTTGAATATCCGTGCCAAGCTGCGTGCGTGCGTGACGCTTCGACTTGAAATTCCCCGTTGAGCCGGGATCGAAGTCTCCGAGATCGACGCCCTCGCACGGCTGTACCGAAAGCTCGGCATAATCTCGCTGTGTCACGCTCGACCTCGCATATTCTGGCGCTGAGTCCTGCCGATCCGTGCCGGAGAAAGCTCGCGCATCAGGTCTAGCGCAGGGATATTCTCGGCGCTCATGCGGCGAAGCGAGGATCCGTGTAGCAGCCGTTACGAAGCCCGCCGCGCAGTCCCTTGGCCAATTGCCGTTCGTCGGAGCCTTTCGAGAGCAGGCAGTTGGCGCCGGCAAGATGGCACGCGACCGCCCAGGCGCGCGCCGTGGTGCCGCTGTAGACGGCGATCAGGCATTCCGGCAGCACGAAGCGGATCTGGCGGAGCAGTTCGAGCGAGTCAGTCTCCGCCGCGTCGACGTCGCAGACGAGGAGGTCGGGGAGAAGTTTGCCCAGCTCGGGCACGTCCAGCCGCGCGAGGGTGGCCAGGGGCAACTCTCCGGCCGCCTTCAAGACGGCGCTGAACATCGGGACCATCGTCCTGTCGATGCCGGCCAAACAGCAAATGCGCGCCATGCGGTAAAACGCTTTCAAGAGCAACGGAGACGCAACCATGAGCGCATGCCGTCGTCATAAAGCCCGATGCGTCGCCTTGGACCAAGTCTAGCCTATACCCCGAGGAACGTATATCGTGAGAATGGTGGATGAAGCCGCGCCGCGTGAAC
>JALZBE010000631.1 GCA_030947665.1 Vulcanimicrobiota bacterium
TGCGATCCCGGCGTAGGGTTTGCCCGGGGCGGAGTAGATGCGCGAGAACTTCATTCCGGCTGCGTCCTCTTGGTCGCGAAAGTGGCTTGGCGGAGACTTTGGAGTATCGAACGTTCGTTCGATTTCGTCAAGTCGCCGGGGTGCCCAAGAGCGGGCCGAACACAAGGTGTTGTGTCGTTCCCGCCGGGCTGTACCAGATATTGTACCCCTTGGCGGAGATGGACACAAGATGTTCCGGATACCTTGTGCAGCCCCGGTGCAATCCCGTGGACGGATCGAAGATTCCGGTGGACGCCGGGGGGACAGCCGCAAGCAAGCGGTGTCTGAGCGGCTGCGAGCGGGGTGAGCGAGCTGTGGACGGAACCGGGGATAGCGTGGAGAGGTTCCGGGCCGACCATCACGCCGACACGCTGCCCGACGTGTCCCTCGACGAGCTCGCCGCGCGCGGGATGCGCGGCATCGTCGTCGACCTCGACAACACCGTCTGCGCCTATCGCCGGCCCGAGCTCGCGCCGGGCGTCGCCGACTGGGTCGCCGCCGCGCGCGACCGCGGCTTCGCGCTCGTCCTCGTCTCCAACAACTTCACCGAGCGCGTCACGGCCGTGGGCGCGCAGCTCGGCATCCCCGTCGTGCCCAACGCGCTCAAGCCGCTGCCGTTCGCGTTCCTCCGCGCGCTCAAGCTGCTCGGCACGCCGCGCCGCGCCACGGTGGTGATCGGCGACCAGCTCTTCACCGACGTGCTCGGCGCAAAATTTCTCGGGCTGCGCACCATCCTGACGAAGCCGCTGGTGGAGAAAGACTTTCCGCTGACGCGCCTGCTGCGGTTTCTCGAACGCACCATCGCGGGACGAACCTGATCGTGCCAGTTGCCGCCGTCGTCTTCGACCTCTACGGGACGCTGCTCGCGATCGATTCGATGCAAACGCACGTCGCCGCGGCCGGCGCCCGGGACCCCGGCGCGTTCGTGGCCGACTGGCGCCGCAAGCAGCTTGAATACGCCTTCCTGACGTCGATGGCTGGCGAATATCGCGACTTCGACGAGCTGACCGCGCAGGCGCTGGCATTCACGTGCGCGCAGCGCAACGTCCCGTTGAATTCGAGCCGGCAGCGGGCGCTCGCGGAGGCGTGGCGCACGATGCCCGCGCACGGCGACGTCGCGCTCGTCTTGCAGGCGCTCGCAGCGCAGAAGATTCCGCTGGCGGTGCTCACCAACGGAACGCCGGCGTCCGCGAACACCGCGCTCGAGCACGCGGGCGTTCGCGCGCTGCTCACCGACGTGCTCTCGGTGGACAGCGTGCGCGCGTACAAGCCCGATCCGCGCGTCTACGCGCTCGCCACCGCGCGCTTCGCCTGCGCCCCGCGCGAGATCGTGTTCGTGTCGTCCAACGCGTGGGACGCGTGGGGTGCAGCGAGCTTTGGATTCCGCGTCGCCTGGTGCAACCGTGCGGGAAACGCCGCGGAAACGCTGTCGCCCCTGCCCGAGACGACCCTCGCCGGCTTGCATGAGCTCCCGGCGTTCGTCGCGCGTGCCGGGTAAGGGTACACACCGTGGGACACAGACGAAGCGACGGAGGCTACCGGTCATGAACGACAAGAGCAGCGGCGTTCCCGATGCGGGCACGAGCGAAGAACCGGCGCTGACGCGGCGCAACACGGCGACGGTCGGCGGCGAGCAAGACCTCGGCGCGGACGGCGGCGCGGCGCCGACGTACGGCCCTGCCGGCAACACGACCGACGCCGAAGAAGAAGGCGCCGACGGCCAGGGGATCTAGCTGCGGATGAGACCGCTCCCGCTGCTGATCGCCGGCGGCGGGATCGGCGGTCTTGCCGCTGCGCTCGCGGTCGCGCGCACCGGCCGTGCGGTGCACGTGCTCGAACGCGAACCGCGCTTCGGCGAGATCGGCGCCGGGCTGCAGCTGGCGCCGAACGCGTCGCATGCGCTCGCGCGCCTCGGCGTGCTCGACGCGATCGCGCCGTTCGCCGTGTTCCCGCGCCGGCTCGTGTGGCGCGACGCGCGCAGCGGCGCGCAGGTGACCGCGCTCGACCTCGGCGAGCGCTTTCGCGCGCACTACGGCTACCCGTACGTCGTGATGCACCGCGGCGATCTGCTCGACGTGCTGCTGGCCGCGTGCCGCGTCGACGAGCGCATCGAGCTCGCCGCGTCGCGCGACGTTATCGACGTCGAAGACGGGGACTCCGGCGTCCGCGCGGTGTGTGCCGACGGCACCACGTATC
>JALZBE010000632.1 GCA_030947665.1 Vulcanimicrobiota bacterium
CCGCGCGGTTCGCGCGCTTGCACAACGACGCGATCGCGGAGGTCGTGCGCGCGCGGCCCGACCGGTTCGCCGGCCTCGGTGCGGTCGCACTGCAAGATCCCGACGCGGCGTGCGCGGAGCTCGAGCGCGCCACCGGCGAGCTCGGTCTCGCGGGCATCGAGATCGGCACGCACGCGGGCGGACATGATCTCGCCGACGCGGCGTTCGACGCGTTCTGGGAGCGCTGCGACGCGCTGGGCGCGCTCGTGTTCGTGCATCCGGAGAACGCGCCGGGGTTCGAGCGGCTGCGCGCCGCGCGGCTCGCGTTCGCGGCGGGCTATCCGTCGGAGAGCGGGCTCTGCGCGGCGTCGCTCATCATGACGGGGCTTGTCGCGCGCCGGCCGCGCGTGCGGTTCGTGTTCGCGCACGGCGGGGGCACGCTGCCGTGGCTGCTGCCGCGCCTGGACGCGGTGTGGTCGGCGTACGCCGACGTGCGCGAGACGACCGCACGGCGCCCGTCCGAAATTGCGCGCACGCTGTGGTACGACACACTGACGTTGGACCCGGAAAACCTGCGCGTGCTCGCGGAGCGCGCCGGCACCGACCGGCTCGTCGTCGGCAGCGACTACCCGTTCTTGATGCAAGAAGAACCGCCGGGCGCGACGGTGCTGGCGTGCGACGCGTTCGACGACGCCGCACGCGACGCGATGCGCGGCGAGAACGCGGTGCAGCTGTTGGGGCGCTGACGTCTTTTGAAAGAGGTTGCACTCGCGCATGCTTTGTGATACAAAGTATTGGAAATAGGCGCCGCGGCGGGGCGTTTCGGTACCTGGAGGCCTTATGGACCGGCAGACAATCAACCGCATCAGCGGAATCGTACCGATCGTCTTATCGCTCGCGGCATTTGGCGTCGTGATAACCGCTGTTCTGACCGGGTCGGCAAACGGCAGCGCGGACGAGGGCGCCGCCGCGCACATTTTTCAGCTCTTCATCGTCGCAGAAGTGCCCTTCATTCTTATCTTCGTCGCCACCGCGGACTGGAACATGGTTGCCCGAGTTGCGGGCCTGATTGCCGTCCAAGCCGTTGCCCTGGTTCTCGCATTCGCACCAGTGGCTTTTTTCAAACTCTAGACATCGCCGTGGGAAACAACTTCGTTGGCACCGCCACCGTGCGGCCCGAGGTGCCCGCGCGCTTCAATGCGCTGCTCGTCGAAGGCGTGCCCGGGATCGGGAAGTCGACGCTGATCGACACGCTGCTTCGCCGTCACGTGGCGGCGGCGGCGGCGCGCAAGGTTCGCACGCTCGTACACCTGGCGCAGACGCACACGTTCGGTCCGCTCGCGGCGCCCGCGGATTCCGGTACGCTGACCGTTCGGGACAATCGTGCGCATCTCGCGCGCGTCGTCGCGATGATGGAGTGGCTGCACGCCGGCGTGCAGCATCCCACGCATCCGCCGTGTTATGTGCTGATCGACACGCTGCACCTGACGCACTGTCTGCGCCCCGGCGTCGTTCGATGGAGCGACGTGGCGGACTTCGACGCACGGCTCGCGGCGCTCGGGTGTAAACTGCTCTTTCTTCGCGCGGGAACGGATGTCGTCCGCCAGCGGTCTGTCGAAACGCGTTGGGCGACGACGTTCGTGCAGGACTACGCTGTCAAGTTCGGTCGCACGCAAGACAAGCTCCACTCGTACTTCCTGCGCGAGCAGCACCGCTTCGCTGAGCTCTTCGCGAGCTCGGCGATGCCGAAGCTGGCGCTGTCGAACGATGGCGCCGTCAACGACGTCGTCGATGAAGCGGACGCGCTCTGGCGCGCTGCGGAGGTCGCCCTCAGGGCTTTCTAAGCGCGCGCCGCGAACCGCGCACCATGAAGCGCCGTCACTTCGCGGCTGCAGTCGGGGCAGCCGCATTCATCCCCGGCACGCCGCGTGCGGCGGCCGGCGCCGCGGCGGACGCGCCTACCCGGAGCGGCTCCATCTCGGATGGCCCGATCTGGAGCGGCGAGTACTCGGCTCGCAAAGGCACCGTCAAGCTCGCGATGTACCGCAAGCGCGTCGTTCCAGCGGCCGGCGGCGCGGCGTTGCCGGTGCTCTTCCTCGTGCACGGCTCGTCGATGGCGGGGCGCTCGACGTTCGACCTGACGGTGCCCTGCCAGACCGGTTATTCGATGATGGACGAGTTCGCGCGCCGTGGTTACGACGTGTGGGCGATGGATCACGAAGGCTACGGCCGCTCCGATCGCACGAGCGGCAACT
>JALZBE010000185.1 GCA_030947665.1 Vulcanimicrobiota bacterium
AGTTCGACCCGGAGAGCTTCCACGACAAGTACAAAGAAGACGTGCTCGCGATGATCGAGGCGCGCGCGAACGGCGAGGACATCGAGGCGCCCGCGGTCCACAAACCGGCGGCGACCAACGTCGTGAACCTCATGGACGTTTTGCAGCGCTCGCTCGAAGCGTCGAAGGCGCGCCGTTCGACGGGCCGTTCGGCCGCCGACGAGGACGAGGCCGACGAAAAGCCCGCCAAGCGCGGTGCCGCCAAGGCGAAGAAAACGACGTCGAGCGCCGCGAAGCCGAAGCGGAAAAAGAGCGCGGCATGACGCGGCTGCGACTCGCCGGGCTGGTCGCTGCCGTACTCGCGCTCGCCCCGCTCGGAGCGGCGGCATCGGATCAGGACGACGCGCTACGGCTCGCGCAGCGGATCGCGTCGCGCAACGGATTCGCCGAAGCGACCGTGACGCTGCACGCCGCGCCGAAGAACCTTCCGACGTCCGTCCCGCTGCCGAAGGCGACGCTGCTCGGAAGCGTCGTCGAAACCGTGCGCCAAGGGATGTTCACGATGTCCAGCGGCGGCACGGCGACGACGACGACGTCGGTCGCCGCCGCGCCCCCGATGCTGCTCTACTACGACGCGCCGGCGGGACGCGACGCTACCGTCAGCGCGTACGAAGCGGCGCTGATGCAAGCGGGCTGGAAGCCCGCGCCTGATTTCCGCCGGCGTTTCCCGATCCCGCAAGGCGGCTTCACGCTGCCTTTCCCCACGATCAAGCTGTGGTGCTCGGCGGCCGAGCCGCGCACGGCGATCAGCATCACGAACGCGGACGACGCGTCGGGCTTCGATCTGTCCATCGCATCCTCCAGCCGCGGCACGGCGTTCCAATGCAGCGACGCTCCGTCGCCGTTCGACGACTTCCAGCGGCGCTCGCCGCTGCCGACGTTCACGGCGCCGAGCGGGATCACGATCACCGCGTCCGGTCCGGCGAGCGACGGCTCGACGACCGGGGCACGCATCGAGTCGAAGCTCGGCCTCGCGGCGGTGTTCGACGCGTTCGCGAAGCAGCTCGCGGACGCCGGCTGGGCGGCCGCGAGCGCGAGCATCGGCACGCCGGCGACACGCACACAAACGTTCAAGAAGACCGTCGACGGCACGTCGTTCGTCGCGCTGTTCGCGCTCTACGCGCTCGACGCGACGCACTATGTCGCGCTCGCCGACGTCAGCGACGTGAAATAGCGGGTTGCGGCCGCTCAGCGGTCGCGGCTGAAGCGGTTACGCGGGCGCGCGAACTCCGTGTCGTCGGTCTCCTTGCGATGGCAGTCGTCGCACGGCGTGTACTTGGTGGGGATCGGGAACGGCTTTTTCTGCCAGCGGTAGGCTAGGTCGTGCACGAGATGTTTCTCCCGCTTGCAGGCCGGGCAGACGAAGTGCTCGCCATCGGCGAGTAGCACCGGATTTTTTGGCGTCCAGTCTTCAAGCGCGCCCGTGTAGTGCGGGCCGCGCGCCAACGCGTCCTCGTACTGCTTGCGCGCGGTCAAGCCCGCATCCGCGGCGATCACCGCGTCGCGCTCCGCGCCGGCCGTGCATTCCGGGCACACCGACGCGCGCAGCGTCCGCACGTCCTTGACCTGACCGCATTTGCTGCACCGGAATTCGAGAGGCACAGGCGCCTCGTTCTCGGCGCGGGGTGCGATTCCGCGTTGCTCCAAGGCGCAGCGCAACCGGCGGGCGTATTCGTGGCCGCATGGGATCCTATCGGATCGCGGCCGTCCCCGGCGACGGGATCGGCGCGGAGGTGATCGGCGCCGGGGTGCAGGTCCTCGAAACGCTCCAACAGCTTGACCGCAACCTGCACTTCGAGTTCGCGTCGTTTCCGTGGGGCTCCGACTACTACCATGCGCACGGCGTGATGATGCCGGACGACGGGCTCGCGCAGCTGCGCCCGTTCGACGCGATTTACTTCGGCGCCGTCGGCGACCCGCGCGTCCCCGACCACGTCACGCTGTGGGGGCTGCGGCTCGCGATCTGCCAGGGCTTCGACCAGTACGCAAACGTGCGGCCGACGCGCGTGCTGCGCGGCTTGCGCAGCCCGCTGCGCGATCTCGCGGACGGCGATCTCGACTGGGTGATCGTGCGCGAGAACAGCGAGGGCGAGTACGCGGGCCAGGGCGGGCGCGCGCACCGCGGGCATCCGATCGAGGTGGGCACGGAAGTCGCGGTGTTCACGCGCGCCGGCGTCGAGCGCATCATGCGCTTCGCGTTCGAGCTGGCACGCACGCGGCCGCGCCGCAAGCTCACCGTCGTGACGAAGTCGAACGCGCAGCGCCACGGGATGGTGCTGTGGGACGAGATCGCCGCGGAGGTCGCGCGCGACTACCCCGACGTGCAGGTCGACAAGATGCTCGTCGACGCGATGACGGTGCGCATGGTGATGGACCCGCGCAGCCTCGACGTCGTCGTCGCGACGAACTTGCACGCCGACATCCTCAGCGATCTCGCCGCCGCGCTCGCCGGCAGCATCGGCATCGCCCCGACGGCGAACCTCGATCCGTCGCGCCGCTATCCGTCGATGTTCGAGCCGATCCACGGCTCCGCATTCGACATCACCGGCAAGGGGATCGCCAACCCGGTCGGCTCGTTCTGGACGGCCGCGATGATGCTCGATCACCTCGGCGAACGCGACAACGCGGCGCGCCTGATGGCGGCGGTCGAGCAGGTGACGGCGTCCGGCGTGCGCACCCCGGATCTCGGCGGCACCGCGCGCACCGCCGACGTCACCGCCGCCGTGTGCGACGCGCTCGCCGCCGCCGTCCCCGCCTGAACTCCAAGGAGAACCGTCACGTGCTTTCACGCCGCTCGCTGGTCGTCGCATCGCTCGCCGCCGCACTCGTCGCCGTACCGCTCAGCGCGCGCACCGCGCCCCCACCGTCGGACGCGCCCGCGGAAATCACCGTGGCGTACCAGCCGGGGCTGAGCTACAGCAACCTGATCGTCATGCGCGACCAGCGATCGCTCGAGAAGCAGTTTCCGCAGACGAAGATCAACTGGGTGGTGCTCAACAGCACCGCCGCCGTGCGCGAAGGCTTCATCGCCGGCCAGATCCAGATCGGCGCGGGCAGCATCCCGCCGTTTCTGACCGGCTGGGAACGCGGCGTCGGCTGGAAGGTGCTGGCGTCGCTCAACCAGATGTCGGTGTGGCTGGTGACGCGCGACAAGAACGTGCGCACGCTCAAGGACCTCAAGCCCGACATGAAGATCGGCATGCCGTCCGTCGACTCGCTGCAGTCGCTGACCTTGCGCAAGGCCGCGCTGGATCAGCTCGGCAACGCGCACGCGCTCGACAATGCTATCGTTGCGATCGACCACCCCTCGGGATTGCAGGCGCTCCTGGTCGGCCAGCTCGCGGCGCACTTGAGCGCGCCGCCGTTCCAGTACCAGGAAGTGCAGGCCGGCGGCCACGTCCTCGTGCGCAGCTTCGACGTGTTCGGCAAGCACACGTTCAACAGCGTCTACGTCAACGAGAAGTTCGCGAACGAGCACCCGCAGTTCGTCAAGACGTTCTACCGCGATCTGCTCGACGCGACCCAGTTCCTCAAAGCGCACCCGCGCGAAGCCTCGGAGATCCTCGCGAAAGACGCGGGCAGCAAAGTCCCGGCGCGCGACTTCGAAAGCTGGCTGCGCCGCCCCGACGTGATCTTCAGCACGACCCCGCACGGTTTTCTCGCGATGGCGAAGTTCATGCAGTCGATCGGCTCACTGAAGAACGTCCCGTCATCGATGCGCGACATCGACTACGCGGGCACGCTCGGCAGCGTAGGCGACTAGCGGGAAGCTTCGCCGGCGATGATGATGCGGTCGAAGTCGAGCACGAGGCCTTCGGGGCGTGTACCGAACTCTTCGACCTTGCGGCGCTCGGGATCGATCACGACGCCGTAGACCGCGCCCTGCTCGACATACCGCTCGGTCTTGCGTCGCTGCGCGGCATAGGAGTCGTACTCCGAGACGATCTCGACGACGACGTCGGGGATGACCTCCGGGTATTTCCTGCGCTGGGTCTCGGTAAGCGCGTGCCAGCGTTCGAACGAGATCCACGATGCGTCGGGCGCACGCACGGCCTTGTCGGGCAGTGTTATGCCACCCCTGGCGGCGGTGAAACCGTGGCTGCGCCACGCGGATAGCTGTCGTCCCGCTTCTGCCGCGCGAATCGCGTCACGATATGAGCTGGGGCTCACGCTGAGCGAGCCGTCGGGTTCGCGCTCGATCTGCCAGCCGGGGTTGTCGGCGCTGAACCGAAGGAGTTCATCGTCATCGAGTGTTCGCGCAGGAACGATCATGATGATTTCGCTCGCCTATACTCAGCGGACGATTTCGACACGACCGCCGGCAGTGAGCATCAAGTGAACTGGAGATGACGCCGCCGTTAGAGTGGAGATGATTCTCGGCAAGGCGACCTTAAAGTTTTCAATGATGTACGATGCCGGGCGTCGCCGTCCGTGTAGAAATATCGCATGGATTTGCGCCTCTTGAAGCGCTCGTAATTCAGCGGGATTCTTTCGTACAGCGAGATCCTTCGCGACATAAACCCAATGTCTTCGACCACATTCTTTAAGGATCGGGATATCGTCTTCGGCGTGCGGGAAGCGTTCCTGATGAGCTATGACATCAAGGCCCAGCGCGCGCAGCGCTTCCGGGAGCTGTCTGCCGCCGCAGGAGCGATCGACGAAAAAGACGAGCGGTCTACGCGGCGCTATCGTCGCTCTCGGCCCGGACAGCTTCTTCCACGTCGTCAGTCGAGACGCCGTAATCTTCGGCGAGAGCTTGAACCGAGTCGCCTCCCTGGAAGCGCTCCCAGATCGCTCGCGTGGGAACTCGTGTACCGGCGATTACCGGGCGGCCGAAGGCCACGAGCGGGCTTATCCGTATCGGGCGACGTTCTTCGCCGTCTGTCCGATGCACGAGGATCGGGAAAAGCGCGATCGGCCGCTTGCCGCGCCATTGAATTCGTTCGAGATCGGTTAGCACTTCGTCCATGTGCGTCTGGCCGCGGCGCGATACGTTGACGGCCGCGCCGCTCGCGATGCGAACGAACAGGTCGACTTTGTCTGTTTTGAACTCTTGAAACGCCAGCGGGTGTGGCACGCCGAGCTCCCGCTCGACGTATTCGATCGCTTCGCGAATGCGCGGCATTTGGATGCGGTAGTGGCGCCGCATCGTGAAGAGCACAAAAGCTTCCGTCAGGTTCACGAACGACAGGTAGCCCGGTTTTGGGAGATCGAGCACACGCTTGAACGGCTTCATGCCCTGCGCCCAGGCTGCCATCGTCGAACGGGGCATGCGGAGGTGGCGAGCTGCGCTCGTGATGTCGTACCGCGCTTCGAATAATCGCTCGTCGTCCATCGCACTCACCTCCTGAGACCGTGCTCTATTTCAACCAAACGCGCCCCGATCCTCGGCGACGACATTCTCGCAACGCGACTTGGCCGAAATGGTCAGCTCGGCTTGAACATCGGGGCTGTCGCGAAGCGCTCTTTGAGGAACTTGCCGTTGGCGAGCAGCGACTGCGCGTCGTTCATCACGGCGTCTTGCGCGATCTCTTTCATCTTTGCCGCCAGCGTGGTCAGCTGCTCGACGACGATCTGGCGGGCCGTTTTGCCGTCGCGGATCGTTGCGGTATTGCGGTATGCCGCCGGGACGGCGAGGTATGCATTGAGCGTGTCCGGGAGATACGTCGTCGCCGTCGCGCGCACGTCGACGAACGTTACGTCGGCGACGTTGCGTGCGGCCAGCCGCGGCAGGATCTCTTCAACGGCCGTCGCGATGTCGCCGACCTGCGACGCGATGTCGGGGGGCAGCCGCTTCTGCGCCTCCGCCGCCAGCTTCGCGACGCCGGCGACGGCGTCGTTCACGTTCATCTGCTCGTTGAGCTGCGTTTCGAGCACGCCGCCGTCGCGCGCGCCCAGCGCGCCGATCGCGTAGCTGCCCGCGACGATCGCGTACCAGAACTCGTGGATGAAGCCCAGGAAGAACGAGCCGACGGCGCCCAGCGCGAGCAGGCTGCCCGTGATGTTGCGGTTGCTGTAGACGTAGATCGGCAGCCTCACTGGTAGCCTCGAATCTCCTTGAAGATCTCGGAGAGCGTCTCGTGCCCC
>JALZBE010000633.1 GCA_030947665.1 Vulcanimicrobiota bacterium
GACGCGTGGCGCGCGAGCCCTTCGATCGACTTCGCCGTGTCGAGCAGCTTGCGAATCTGCGGATCGTTGCGGTACAGCAGCCCCAGTTCCGGGATTTGGTCGAGCGCCTTCGGGATCGACAGGCCCATCGGGCCCGACGGGATCAGCTTCGCCACCCGGTCGACGTCCGGCAGCGGCACGCCCAGCGCGCGGCCGGCGTCGCGCACCGCCGCTCGGGCGGCCATCGTGCCGAACGTGACGATCTGCGCGACGCGGTCCTTGCCGTATTTCTGGATGACGTACTTGATGACTTCGTCGCGCCGCTCCACGCAGAAGTCGGTGTCGATATCCGGCATCGAGATGCGCTCGGGGTTCAAGAAGCGCTCGAAGATCAAACCGAACTTGATCGGGTCGAGATCGGTGATCTTCAGGCAGTACGACACGACGGAGCCGACCGCCGAGCCGCGCCCCGGCCCGACCGGGATGTCGCAGTCGCGCGCGTACTTGATGAAGTCCCACACGATCAAGAAGTACGACGAGAACCCCATCGAGATGATGACGCCCAGCTCGTACTCCATCCGCTCGCGCAGCGCCGCGTCGGCGCGCGCGCGCTCGGCGCCGTAGCGCTCGATCAGACCCTGTTCGGTCACGAGCCGCAGATAGTCGTCCGCACTCAGCGCGAGGTTGCGCGCCGCGTCGATCTCCGAGAGGAGCCCGTCCGGACCGGCTTGCGCGAGCACGCCCGCGACGTCTTCCGCGGGCGTCTTGGGCACCGGGTAGTCCGGCAGGAAAAAGACCTTCTTCGGGATCTTGATGTCGATCCGCTTGACGATCTCGAGCGTGTTGTCGCACGCCTCCGGGATGTCGGCGAACAGCTCGCGCATCTCTTGCGCCGACTTCACGTAGAACTGGTCGGAGAAGAACTTCATCCGGTTCGTGTCTTGCACGGTCTTGCCGGTGCCGATGCAGAGCAGCACGTCGTGCGCTTGGGCGTCGCCTTGCGTCAGGTAGTGCGAGTCGTTCGTCGCGACCAGCGGGTAGCCGAGCTCGCGCGCGATCTTGATGAGGCCGCCGTTGATGACGTCCTCTTCGGGCATGCCGTGGCGCATGATCTCGATGTAGAACCGGTCGCCGAATATCTCGCCGAACGCCTGCGCGTTCTTCTTCGCCGTCTCGTAGTCGTTCTTGAGCAGCGGCGCCGACACCAGCGACGACATGCAGCCCGATAGCACGATCAGCCCTTCGTTGTGCTTCGCGAGCAGATCCAGGTCGATGCGCGGCTTGTAGTAGTAGCCCTCCAGGAAGCCCTTGGAGATCAGCGCGGTGAGGTTCTTGTAGCCCGCGTCGCTGGCCGCGAGCAGCGTGACGTGCGCCTCGTCGCGCACGGTGCGGTCGAACCGGCCGCGCGGCGCGAGGTAGGCCTCGCAGCCGATGATCGGCGTGAGCCCGACGTCCTTGGCGGCATCGTAGAACTCGACCGCGCCGAACATCACGCCGTGGTCGGTGAGCGCGATCCCCGGCGCGCCCTCCGCCTCCGTCTTGCGACAGAGGCTCTCGACGCGGCATGCGCCGTCGAGCAGCGAGTACTCGCTGTGGACGTGCAGATGGACGAACGAGCTCAACGGAAAGCCAACCTACGACGAGAGGACGGGCGCGGAAGCTGCATTGTTACCGGGCAGCTGCGGCGGCACCCTGCGCCGTTCAACCCCTCCCCGCGGCGGGCAGTTCCTGGGAGGGGTGATCGAACCGCCGTGCGACGAAGGTGGTGCGTCGCGGAAACGAATTCCGGCTACCATTCCACAAGCAACGCGGATCGGCCGAAGGCCGAACGCAGGGTTCCCGCGCAGCGGGAAGCCACTCGACCAGAGGGGCGCAAACACAGCAGGTGATCAAGCACGACATCGTCGTGGTCGGCGGGGGGCTCGCGGGCATGCGAGCCGCCGTCGAAGCGGCCGAACGCGGAGCCGACGTTGCGATCGTCTCCAAGATGCACCCGGTCCGGAGCCATTCCGGCGCCGCGCAAGGCGGCATCAACGCCGCGCTGGGCAACCGCGAGGACGATTCGCCCGAGAACCACGCTTTCGACTGCGTCAAGGGCTCGGACTACCTGGGCGACCAGGACGCGATCGAGGCGATGGCCGAGGACGCGCCGCGCCAGATCATCTGGCTGGAGCACCGCGGCTGCATCTTCTCCCGCATGCCCGACGGCCGCATCGCCCAGCGCCCCTTCGGCGGCGCCGGCTCGGCCCGCA
>JALZBE010000186.1 GCA_030947665.1 Vulcanimicrobiota bacterium
GGCCGGGCCGTGGACGAGACGCCGTGGCGC
Source organism: Vulcanimicrobiota bacterium (assembly GCA_030947665.1). Classification (GTDB taxonomy): domain Bacteria; phylum Vulcanimicrobiota; class Vulcanimicrobiia; order Vulcanimicrobiales; family Vulcanimicrobiaceae; genus Vulcanimicrobium. The sequence goes on from JALZBE010000186.1 coordinate 31, forward strand.
GACGTACCGCCCGAAGAGGTCGACGCGTCGCCCGTGCGCGCGCTCGATCCCGCTGCCGCCGCCGCGATGGTGCAGGAAGTGGAGCACGCGAAAGCCGCGGGGGATTCGCTGGGCGGCGTGTTCGAAGTCGTCGCGCGCGGCGTGCCCGTCGCGCTCGGCTCGTACGCGCAGTGGGATCGCCGGCTCGAAGGCGAGGTCGCGAAGACGTTCATGGCGCTCAACGCGATCAAGGGCGTGGAGATCGGGCTCGGCTTCGGCGCGGCGGCGGTGCGCGGCTCCGAGGCGCACGACGAGTACGAGCCCGGCGGCGACACCGCGACGCGCTATCGCAGCAACCGCGCCGGCGGGATCGAAGGCGGCATGACGACCGGCCAGGCGATCGTCGTGCGCGCCGCGATGAAACCGATCGCGACGCTGATGCAGCCGCTCGACTCCGTCGACCTGCGCACGGGCGAAGCGACGCGCGCGCACGTCGAGCGCAGCGACACCTGCGCCGTGCCGGCCGCCGCGGTGATCGGCGAGTCGCTGCTCGCGCTGGTGCTGGCCGCCGCGATCCTCGACAAGTTCGGCGGCGATTCGCTCGAGGAACTGCGCGAGCGCGTCGCGGCGTGGGAGAAGACCGCACGTGCGCGCTAACGTCTATCTGTGCGGGCCGCCGGGCGCCGGCAAATCGACGGTCGCACCGCTGCTCGCGGCGCTGCGCGGGCTCGATGCCGTCGACGTCGATGCGGCGATCGAAGCGAAGGACGGCCGGCCGATCGCGCGGATCGTGGCGGAGGACGGCGAGCCGGCGTTTCGCGCGCTCGAACGCAAGACCATCGGCGCGCTCGCCACGGGCGGCGATTCGGTGGTCGCGCTCGGTGCGGGCGCGCTCGAAGATCCGGTGAACCGCCGGGCGGTCACGTCGAGCGGGACGCTCGTCTTTCTCGACGCGACGCTCGAAACGTGCGCGGAGCGCACGGCGCACACCGCCGGCACGCGACCGTTGCTGCGCGAGCCGGATGCGTTGGCCCACCTGCACGCGGGCCGCCGGCCGCGGTATCTGGAATCCGCGGTGTACGTCGCGGTCGGCGGACTCTCGGCGCACGACGTTGCGCGCGCGGTCGACGCCGCGCTGCGCGACGAGCGGATCGTGCGCGTCGAAACCACGCGCGCGTACGACGTCGCGATCGGGCCGTGCGTGCTCGACGATCTACCGCAGCGGGTCGCGCCCCTGGCGGGCGGGCGCGTCGTCGTCATCGTCGACCGGCGGGTCGAGGAGGTCGGCGAACGGATCGCGCACGCGTATCAAGCGGCGCACGTGCACGCGACGCTGCAGTGCGTCGACGCCGACGAGGCGCTCAAGTCTCTCGCGTCGCTCGGCGGTTTGTACGCGCGCTTCGTCGACGCGCAGCTGGACCGGCGCGGGCTCGTGGTCGGCGTGGGCGGCGGTACGATCGGCGACGCGGTCGGGTTCGCCGCCGCGACGTTTCAGCGCGGCGTGCCGTACGTCGCGGTGCCGACGACACTGCTCGCGGCGGTCGACGCGGCGATCGGCGGCAAAACCGCGATCAACCTCCCAAGCGGCAAAAACATGGTCGGCACGGTGACGCAGCCCGCGCTCGTCGCGATCGCCCCGCACGCGCTGCGCTCGCTGCCGCGGCGTGACGTCGTCTCCGGCTACGGCGAGATGCTCAAGTACGGTCTAGCGCTCGACGCCGCACTCTATACCGCTCTGCGCGCGGGCGAGGCCGCGCTGCTCGACGATCCCGCCACGGCGCTCGATGCGATCGCGCGCTGCGTGGCGCTCAAGGCCGGGATCGTCGCGCGCGACGAGGACGACCGCACGGGCACCCGCGCGATCCTCAACTTCGGTCACACCGTCGGTCACGCGATCGAGAAGGTCGCCGGCTTCGGCACGCTGCGCCACGGCGAAGCCGTCATCGTCGGGATGCGCGCGGCACTCGCGCTGTCGGTCGCACGCGGTGCGCTCGACGATGCCGCGCGCGCCGATGCCGACGCCCACCTGGCGGCCCTACCGGTGCCGCCGGCGTGGCAATCGCTCGACGCGAGCGCGGTGATCGAGGCGACGCGCGGCGACAAGAAGCGCCACGCGGGCGGCACGCAGTACGTGCTGCTCGACGCGATCGGCCGCGCGCACCTCGACGACGGCGTACGCACGCAAGACGTGCGCGAGGCACTCGCGGGGCTCGGCCTGCGATGAAGATGAACGTGCTCGTCGTCAACGGCCCGAACCTCAACCTGCTCGGCGAGCGCGAGCCGGACATCTACGGCCGCAAGACGCTGCGCGACCTGGAGCGCGAAGTGCGGGCGCACGCGCACAAGATCGGCGCTCGGGTGAAGTTCTTCCAGTCCAACCACGAAGGCGCGATCGTCGACGAGCTGCACCGCACGCGAAAATGGGCCGACGCCGTGGTGATCAACCCCGCCGCGTTCACCCACTATTCGTACGCGATCCGCGACGCGCTGCTCGCGATCGCGCTGCCGTGCGCCGAAGTGCACATCTCCGACGTCGACAAGCGCGAGGGCGACTTCCGCAAGATCTCGGTCGTGCGCGACGTCTGCGTCCACCGCTTCGCGGGCTTCGGTTTTGCCTCGTATACGAAAGCGCTCGACGCGCTCGCAGCCGAGCGCTCCGCAAGGCGGCGCGCTTAACTTCGAACGTCGATCACCTGATCGCTCTTCGGCGGCGGCGCGTCGAGCAGCGCGTGCAGGATCGGCAAGAAGCGGGCGGCCGGCGGGCGGCGGCGCTCCGGCTCAATCAGATCGTGCGAACGTCCTAAGCCGACGAGCGTGTGCACGCGGACGCCTGCGCCGCCGACCTCGCGCCAACGCGCCACGAGATCGTCGATCGCACGGTTGTTGACCGACGTCTCGCCGGCGTTGCGGACGAGCTCGATGTGTTGCGCGCGCGGCGGCCCGCTGCGCGCGTCCTCGCGCAGCGTGTCCGCGAGCGCGAGCCCGGCCGCCAGCGAGCGCGTCGTGTAGCGGTGGTAGCCGTGCTCGGGGACGCCGCGGCCCTTGTCGATCGGGTTCCAGTAGAGGAAGCGGTTCGGCGCGCGCTCCAGCACGGCGCGCGTCCACGCGTGCCAGTCGGCTGGCAACCGTTTGATGCCGAGGAACGGTGCGACGGCGATCGCGCGGAACACGCGCGCGTCGCGGTGCGCGAGGTGCAGCGCGAGCGCACCGCCCAGCGAGTGCCCGACCAGCACGATCTCGTCACCGAGCGCCGCCGCCGCGTCGAGGATGCGATCGCCTTGCGCGGTCAGCTCCGCGCTGGTGAGACCCGCGAGCGCTTCCGACATGCGGTCGGCGTGCCCATGACGCGGCAGGCGCGGGATCAGCACGTTCTCACCGCGGGCGTGGCGCACGCGCGCGAACTCGCGCCACGTTCGCGGGCTGGCGGTGAGGCCGTGCAGCAGCACCGTCACGCAGCCCGTGCGCGCACCGTGGTCGAGCACCGCCGAGTGCATCTCGTCGCCCAGCAGATGCTCCTCGTCCGCGTCGAGCGACGCGACGATCGCTCCGGCGTCGATCACGCGTTCGCCAGCGCGATCACCGCGAAGCTGCGCTCGTCGCTCGCGAGCGTTTCTTCGCGCAAGACCGTGCGCAGCGGACCAGCGGTCTCGCGCGCGAACGCGATAGCGGCGGGCGTCCCGCTCTGCGCGATCGTGGTCGCGCACGCGATCAAGTCGTCGACCGCGCGCATGATGCCCTCGTGGATCGCGCGTTCGGCGTCACGCTCGGGGATGCGCACGCCCGCCGTGCCGGTCGCGAGCATCAGCACGTAGTCCAGCGCGGCGGCGGTCGCGAGCACGCGCGGGTGGTGCGGCGCGAACCACTCCTCCTCGCCGAACTCCGCAACGGCGCGCAGGAGCGCGCCCTGCAGCGCGACGACTAGCCGCGACCGCTCAGCGCCCACAGCACCGACACCTGCGTCTTGCTGTCCGGAAGCTCGTCGTAACGAATCTTGCGCCATAGCTCCTCGATCGGGAAGATGCCGAGCTGCATCTCCTCCTCACCTTCGTCGCGCTGCGGCTCGCCGATGTCGTAGCCGTCCACCACGCAGAAGTGCAGCAGCTCGTCGCAAAAGCCCGGCGCGGAAAACGCCGACCACAGCCGCGTCACGCGGTGCGCGACGTAACCCGTCTCCTCGCGCAGCTCACGCGCCGCCGCCTCCTCGGGCGACTCGCCCGGATTCATCCCGCCGGCGACCACTTCCCAGTTGTCGCGTGCGAGCGGATGACGGTACTGCCGAACGAGCAGCATCTCGCTGGGCCGCGGGCGCACGATGACGACGACGGCCTGCGCGTGCTCGACCACCTCGATGTCGTGCGGCTTGCCGTCGCCGCTTCGCAGCGTGTCGACGCGCAAGCTGACGACCTTGCCGTCGTAGACGCGCCGCGATCCGAGAAGCTCCATCCCCGAGCCCTTACCCGGCGTGCGCCCTCGACCTGCCGCGGTGCCGCGCGCTATGGCTTGAGGTAGTACGTCACGGTCACACTGGCGCGCACGTCGACCGCGGTCGGCGTGATCTCGGTAGGCACGCCCGCGACGCCGGAGGACGGCATGGCGCGCATCGGCATCGGAACCGGGCCGCCGTAGGATTGCCCCACTTGAATCTGCTTGATGCCGCCCAGGCGCATGTGGCTCGCTGACGCGACGACGCGCGCCTGATTCGCCGCGTCGGCGAGCGCCAGCGCGAGCGCGGCCTCGTTCGCCGCGGCGCGATCCTTCAAACTGTACTGCACGCCGTTGACGTTGGTCACGCCGGACTTCACCGCCGCATCGACCACGCCGCCGACGTCGCTCACACGCGAAACCGCGATCGACAGCTGGCGGTTCACGTTGTACCCGTAGCGCGCGCCGCCGGGGAACGGGTAGACCGGTTGGGCGATCAAGCCGGCGGGTGACGGCGTCGGGGGCACCGGTCGCGGGTTGAAGGAGACGTTGTAGTACGTCGTCTTGATGTCGGCGGGATCGATGTGAAGCGCGCCCAGCGCGCTCGTCAGCGCGGCGAGCGCTGCATTGTTCTTCGACGTCGCGTTTGTCGCGACGTCGTCGTTGGATTGAATCGACGCGGAGACCGTCGCCATGTCGGGCGACCGCGACACGACGCCCTGGCCGGTGATGACGGCCGTCGTGCCGTCGCTCGACGACGCCGCACCGGCCGCCTGCGCGAACGCGGCGGCGGGCAACACGGTAAGGAGCATGGCGAGCGCGGCGGCAAGACGATTCGGCATGTCCATGCTAACGTGCCGCACGGCGTCCGCGTTTCGGAAGCTCAGCGTGCGGTCGCTAGACGGCGGTTCTAGCTTTCTTCCGTAGGAACGGCGCGCGGTCGTGCGGCGATGGTGATGATATCGAAGACGAGCGCGGCTTCGACCGCGGCGATGCACGCGCCGATCGCCCAGTGCACGTGCAAGCCGATCGCGACGAACGCGAGGATCGCCGCGACGAAGTACGCCGCCGCCTTGGTGACGTCGATGCGCGCGGTCGCCGTGTTCGCGACGAACGCGCGCCGCAGCCCGAAGAACGCCGCGATCACGACGACCAGCAGCACCACCTGAGCGAACGGCCGGTGCTGCGCGAGCTGGGCAAGCACGACGTTGCCGGCGACCGCGACGACGAGCGCGATCACGATGAGCCACGCCATCTCGGCGACGCGGGTGTCCTTCACGGGCTTCGACGGTTCCACGGGGCGGGCGGGACTCCGCCGTGGAGCCTGTCCCGGGCGTGTCGAAGGCCGTCCCGTGCCCACCGAGCTGAGCCCGCACAACCCCCGCATCGAGGCCGTCCGCGATCTGCGGACGCCGCGGGGCCGCCGGGCGGGGCGTTGCTTCACCGCCGAGGGCCCGACGCTGCTGGAGGAAGCCCAGCGGACCGGCCTGCGGCCCCGCGAGATCTACGCGACCCCGGCCGGCCTCGGGCGCTTCGACCCCGGTCGCTTCGAGGCCGACGGCACTGGCGTCTACGTCGTGACCGACCGCGTGTTCGCCCGGCTGTCGGACCTGGAGACGCCCAGCGGCATCCTCGCGGTGTTCGACTTGCCGGACCGCACGGCGGCCGACGTGCTGGCGCGGCCCGGGCC
>JALZBE010000634.1 GCA_030947665.1 Vulcanimicrobiota bacterium
CGCGGTGCTCTCCGCCGTCGAACCGTGCGCCGGCCACGGGATTCGCTCGAGCACGTGCTCCGCGACGATCGCCTGCGGTGCGAAGATTCCGGCGTTGCGCGTGGTCAGCGCGACGCCGACCTCATGACCGGCTTCGAGCAGCGCGATGAGCAGCGGCGTGCACACGGCCGCATCCCCGATCCCGTCGAGCCGCACCAAGAGAACTCGCATACGAGTTAATCGTGCCTGCGGAGCTGCCGTTCGAGCTCTTCGGTGTAGACGCTGTCCAGCAGCGCGGTGCGCGCGAGCTGCGCGAGCGCGGACGGGATGCGCGTCGACGACGCCAGGCCCGCGAAAAACGGCTGCGCAAGCGGCGGCGCGAGGACGCGCGCGCGCGCAAGGTTGAAGGCGTACGCCCCCGTGGCGAGCTTGATGCGCGCCGTCGGCATCTTGCGCACGAAGCGCGCCGCCATGCGCGCTTTCTCGATCGCTTTGTCGAGCGCGTCTTCGAGCGACTCCGGCGTGGGCGGCTTGATGTGCCAGAGATACGCGGGCTTCGCAAAGAAGCGCCGGACGCCGTGCGCGCGCAGCCGCGCGCCGAGCTCGGTGTCCTCCCAACCGTATTGGTCGAAGTCTTCGTCGAAGCCGCCGACCGCGCGCAGCGACGCCGCGCGCACCGACACGTTGCACGTCACGAAGAACGCGCGCGAGAAGTTCGCGGCGGTCGGTTCGGGCCGGTGCGCGGCGTCGGGGACGTTGAGAATCGGGCCCGACACCGCGAGCGGGAAGGTCTCGTCGCGGTGCGCTTGCGCGTGCGCCGCGAGAAAATGCGGCGGCGTGACGACGTCGTCGTCAACGAACACGATCGCGTCGCCGGTCGCGCGCGCGATCCCGGCGTTGCGCGCCTTGCCGCGGTTCGGCTCCGCGACGAACGCGTAGACGGCGCCGTGCGCGTGCGCGACGGCGGGCGTCGCGTCGGACGAGCCGTTGTCGACGACGATCAGCTCGTACTCCGGCGCGCCTTCCTGCGCCCGCAACGAGCCGAGCGCCGCATCGAGCAAAGGGGCACGGTCCTTGGTCGCGATGACCACCGAGAATTTCACGGGCGTACCGGTTCGAGAAGAAATCCCGCCATCCGCTCCGCGGCTCCCGCGTGGTGGCGGTACAGCGCCGCCAGCTCCGCGCCGGTCGTCCTGCACCACGCGGCATCGCGCCAGCGCTCCGCGGCGGTGTGCGCGACCTGCGAGGGCAGCAGTGTGCCGGCGATCTCGACGTCCAGTTCTTTCCCGGCGTCGATGTTCGGCTGCGCGAAGTGGGCGAAGCGCTTCGCGAACGCCACGACGGCCGCGCGCTTGAGCGGCGTTCCGATCAGCGGCAGTTTGCCCGCGTACTGCAGCGGCCCGCCGATGACCACGAGCTCCGGCGCGTTGAACGGCGTGCACACCACAGCGGGGATGCCGAGGGCGGCGAGCTCGATCACCTTGGTGCCGGGGATCGTGATCGCGAGCCGCGCGCTCGCCGCCGCGCGCATGGCGGCGCGCACGAGCGGGAAGCGTTGCCCTTCCGCAATGATCTCGCCGTCGACGAGCTCGGCCGGCGCGCCGTACGACAGCGGATGATCGCCGCCGCGCGCAAGCGCCGCGCGCAGCACGTCGTCGGGGACGAACGGCGAGCCGGCGAACGCGATCGCGACGCCGGGCAGCATGCGCCGCAGGTTCAACGCGACGCGCACGAATAGCGAGAACACGTTGTCCACCTCGTGCTTGCGCGAGCCGGGAAACAGCACGATACCGTCGCGCGCCGCATCGCTGGGCGGGTCGCCGTACGCGCCGGACGCCTCGCCCAGCGCACCGTCGATCGCGAGGTTGCCGATGATGCGGATACGATCGGCGGGCGTGCCCCAGCCCAACAATTGCACCTTGTTCGCTTCGTCGACCGCGAACACGCGCGCGAACGTGCTCGCGTACTTCTTGCGCGAAAACTTGTACGCGGTCGCCGTACCCCCGAGCCGCGCGTGAACGCGCGCGGCGTGCGATAGATCGCCGCCCAGGTATTGCACGCGGTCGACCTGCTGCGGCAGCCCGTCGGCGCGACGCCCGAGCGCGAGCCGCACGTACGCGGCGGGCGGGTATGCGCGCACGCCGGGAAACAACCCCTCGACGTACGCGGCCTCGCGGCCGGTCGCGAAGTCGTCGGGCACGCCGATGACGTGCACCTCGACGGCGGGATCGCGCGCGCGCAGCGCCGCGA
>JALZBE010000187.1 GCA_030947665.1 Vulcanimicrobiota bacterium
GTGCTCGACGTCCCGCCGGTGCGCGTCGCGATGCCCGATATCCCTGGAATCCCGGTCGACGACGTGCTCGAAGACGCGGTGCTGCCGAACCGCGCGACGATCCGCGACGCGCTCGTGCGGCTCGTAGGGCGCGACCGCACGCGCTCGCACCGCGCGGCAGGCGCGCCGCGCGCGTACGATCCGGCGATCCCGCAGGCGTCCAGCATCGTCGAGGTCGCGCTGCCGGAGGAGCACACGCGGATCGCGGTCGACGCGCTCGCCGAAGCGGCGGGTGCGTTTCCGCGCTGCAACGCGACGTTCGGGTGGACCGGGATCGTCGAACATCCCGACGTCGTGGTCGACCTCGACCTCGGGCCGTGCGCTCCGGCGCGCGGGCTCGGGACGATCACGCTCGTCGACTACGGCGCCGGCGGCAGCGATCTGGCGATCCCGTTCGTGCGGCCGGGTCAGACCGCGGCGGTGCGGATCGGCGCGGTGCGCGAGGGCTGCGCGTACGTCACGTGCTCGGTCGATCACCGTGCGGTCGACGGCGCCGACGTCGGCCGCTTCCTCGCTGCGTTCAAAACGGCTGTGGAGGGTGGCGCACCCTTCGACAAACTCAGGGTGACGGTACAAGATGCAGGTTGAGTTTCCGAAGCTGGCGGACACGCTCGTCGACGGGGTCGTATCGGCGTGGTACAAGCGCCCCGGCGATACCGTGCGCAAGGGCGAGCCGCTGTTTGCGGTCGAGACCGACAAGGTGAACACGGATGTCGAATCTCCGTACGACGGCGTGCTCGGAGAGATTTTCGTCCCCGAAGGCGAGCGCGCCGACGTCGGCCAGGTACTCGCGCGCTTCGCCGGCGAGGGCAGCGCGTTCGAAGCGAATTCTCCCGGCGAGCACACCGCGGTTTCGCGCCCGATCCCTGCGGCGGCGGGATCCGGCAGTGGCCTCACCGCGATGCGCCGCCGTATCGCGGAGCGGATGACCGAAGCGCGCGCGACCATCGCGCAAGGGTCGTGCGCGCGGTTGATCGACGTCAGCGCGATCGAACGGCGCGGTGCGTCGTGGACCGCGTACTTCGTGAAAGCGTTCGCGCAGGCACTGGAGGCCGATCGCATCGGCGTTGCCGTCGAAGTGCCCGGCGGGCTGGTCGTCCCGGTGATCCCGGACGCGCGTGACGCGTCGCTGCACGACATCTCCGTGCGCATCGGCGAGCTCGCCGAGCGCGCGCGCACCAACGCACTGACCGCCGGCGACGTCGGCGGCGCGGCGGCGACGGTGACCAACGTCGGCGCCACGGGCACGCTGCTGGCGTTCCCGCTCATCGCGCCGGGTGAGCAGGCGATTCTCGCGCCGGGCGCGATTACGGACGGCCGCTGCTGGCTCGCGTTATGCTACGACCGCGCGCACTACGACGAGTACGCGGCGGACCTGCTGCTGGCGCGCGTCGCCTCCCGGCTCGCCGCGCTCGGCGAGGTGCTCGCGCGAGACTAGCGCGTTGCGGCTTACTTCGTCGCCTCGGCGTCCTCCAACGCGGGAGCGTGGGATTGCCCTGCACCTGCGGAGGGGATCAGCAGCGCGCTGTTCGTCGTGTTCGCGATGAGCGGCTTGTCCGCAGCGCTTCCGCTCGAATCGCCCGACAACCGGTCGAGCACCCCGGGAACGAACCGTTCGGCGAAGCCCGCGATGAACGACCAGACCATCAGCTTGCCCCAGTCCGCGATCGATGCGGGCAAGCCGGCATCCAAGAACTGGCTGATCGAGATCGTCTCGCCTTTCGGCGGAGTGATCGGGACGAACGTCGGAAAGAAGCCGCCTTGCAAAAGGCCGGCGACGAACAAGAAGTAGAGTAACACGGCGAAGAAGCTGCCGATGATCGGCGCCACGACGACGATGCTGAACCAGCCGGAGCTCAGCTGTAGCTCGCGAAACAGCGGATCGCCGCCTTCGATCTTTTGCAGCCGGTGCTGGACGCTCAGGAAGCCGCCCATCTCGCCGATGAAGAAGACCACCCAGAACGTCGAGAGCTTCCCGTGGAAGTACCAGTAGACGGCGCCGCCGATGAGCGCGGCGATCAGCGTCCAGATGCCGGCTGACGTCGCGAGCCGGTTGCGTGTGCTCTCTCGCGGCGGGATGAACGTGTAGAGATAACGCAGGCGCTCGGCGAGCGTCATGAGCTCCGCTCGCAACTGGCGAATGTTCATCGTCGTGACGTCGGCCGGCACGGTCTTCGCGTACGCCGCGTAGGTTTCGGCGCCGGCGACGTCGTTGTACCGGCTGCGGAACAGCAGCACTTCAGACTGCAGACGATCGTCGTGAATCGCGAACAGGTACGCGGTTTCGAGGGTGAACACGTCCGACCACGTCATGCGGGTGGGATCCGCTTCGTACGCCTGGATCAGCGCGAGGATCGTCGGCGGCGGCGTCAGCGTCTGTCCGGCGGACGGGCCGACCGTGGCGGTATTGTCGAGCATCAGCAAATATTGCTGGCGAAGCTGCTCGAAATAGTCGTGCGCGTACTTCGGGAACAGCGCGTCGCGTCGGCGCGGTGCGGGTCGTGCTGGCTTCGGGCCGGTTTTCATCTGCATCTCGTTATCCCAGTCGATTCGGTGGACTCGGCTTCACGCGGCACGCTCGGCATCCCTCTGCTTGGGTTGCTCGCGGGACCCCGCCGGTGCGCGCCGAAACGCGGCTGACGAGATGATCGGTGAGGCGCCTTCGCACATCCGCACGCACGAAGCGGCCGAGCACGATTTCATCGTGCGCGCGCTGCGCGCCGTCGGCCTCACCGAATCCGATGCGACCGACGTGGCGGACGTCTTGGTCGCGGCCGACCTGCGCGGCGTCGAGTCGCATGGGATCGCGCGACTCGAAACCTTCTACGTCCGGCGCATCGAGGCGGGCGTCGTCAACGCGCGCCCGTCATACACCGCGCTGTGCGACCGCCCGACGCAGTTCGCGCTCGACGCCGGCAACGGCTTGGGCCACCCGGCCGGTATCTACGCGATGCGCGCCGCGATCGCGAAGGCCCGCAAAAGCGGCCTGGCGTTCGCGACGGTGCGCAACTCCAACCACTACGGCATCGCCGCGTACTATGCGATGCTGGCGCTCGAACACGGCATGATCGGGTTGTCGATGACCAACTCCACGCACCTCGCGGTGCCGACGTTCGGGCGGCAGAAAACGCAGGGCACGAACCCGATCGCCGTCGCGATCCCGGCGAACGGGCGCGCGCCGTACGTGCTCGACATGGCGACGACAGGCGTCACATTCGGGCGGCTCGAGGTCAGCGAGCGCAAGGAAAAACCGCTCAAGCCGGGCTGGGCAGTCGACGCCGACGGCCGCGAGACGCTCGACCCGACGACCGCGATGACGAAGGGCGCGCTGCTCCCGCTCGGCGGGTACGGCACCGAGAACGGCGGGCACAAAGGCTACGGCCTCGGCGCGCTCGTCGAGATCCTCTGCGGCGTGCTTTCCGGCGGGATGTTCGGCACCGCGCTGCGTTTGGACGAGCGCGGGTTGCACGGCGGCACCGTCGGTCACTTCTTCGGCGCGTTCCGCATCGACGCGCTGCGCGACGGCGACGCGTTTCAGCGCGACCTGGCGCGCGAGCTGAACGATTTCGAGAACAGCGCGGCGGCGCCCGGCGCGGAACGAGTGGTGACGGCGGGCGAGCCGGAGCGCACGAACACCGAGCGCTACCGTCGCGAAGGCGTGCCGATCGATCCCAGAGTGTGGGACGGCATCGACGCGATGGCCGAACGCCTGCGCATCGAGAAGCTGGAGCGGTTCACCGTTGGCTGACCCGGCGCGCGTCCGCGAACACGATCTCGCGGCGTTCGTCGAGCTGGCGCTCACGACCGTCGGCGTCGGCGCGGATCAGGCGCGTATCGTCGCGGACGTGCTCGTCGCGGCGGACCGGCGCGGGATCGAGTCGCACGGCGTGGCGCGGCTGCGCTGGTTCTACGTCGACCGCATCCGCAACGGCCGCATCGCCGCGCAGCCGCGGTACGAGGACGTGCGCGACACGCCCACGTCGCTGCTGCTCGACGCGGGCAACGGCCTGGGCCATCCGGCGTCGCATCACGCGATGACGCGCGCGATCGGCAAGGCGCGCAAAAGCGGCATCGCCTTCGCGGCCGTGCGCAACTCCAACCATTACGGGATCGCCGGCTACTACGCGATGATGGCGCTGGAACACGACATGATCGGCATCTGCACGACGGACTCCGCGCACTTCGCGGTGCCGACGTTCGGGCGCGACAAGATGCAGGGCACGAACCCGTTTGCGTTCGCGATCCCGGCGGGAGACGAGCCGGCGTTCGTACTCGATTTCTCGACCACGACGGTGACGTACGGCAAGCTCGAAGTCTACGAGCGCAAGGGACTGGGGCTCAAGCCGGGCTGGGCCGTCGACGCGGACGGGAATCCCACCGACGACCCCGCGGTGCGGCACTCCGGCTCGCTGCTGCCGCTCGGCGGCTTCGGCGTCGACAACGGCGGCCACAAGGGCTACGGCATGGGCGCGCTCGCCGAGCTGCTCACGGGCGTGCTCGCGGCGGGCTGGTTCGGCACCGCGCTCTCGATCGGCGAAAGCACGACGTCACCCTCGGGGATCACGTCGCATTTCTTCGGCGCGATCCGCATCGACGCGCTGCGCGACGCCGCGGAGTTCAAACGCGACATGGACCGCGAGCTGCGCGCGTTCAAGCGCAGCGCGCCGGCACCCGGCCGGGATCGCATCTACGTCGCCGGCGAGATCGAGCACGAGAACGAGCTCGCGTTCCGCCGCGACGGCATCCCGCTGATCGCGCCCGTGATCGACGACCTGGATTCGCTCGCGGACGAGCTCGCAATCGACCGCGTCAGGCGGATCGCGGGCTGAGGATCTCCGGCGTGCGCACGTGCTCGGGGCGAAACCCGACGCCCACGATGCGCGCCGGGATGCGCCGCAGGAACGGAAACGCGGCAACGATCCGCAGTAGCAGCGGGACCTTCGCCGGCGCTGTGCTGCGCAGCACGCGGACGATGATGCGGTTCTGCGCGACGACTTGCAGCGCTTGGGTCAACCGGGTCGGAAACATACGGCGGTGCTGCACCGCAGCCAGATGGCGTACAGTCAGCGTCCCGGCGCGCAGCGGTTCGGCGAGGATGTTCGCGGCCGCGACGGCGTCCTGCACCGCGAGGTTGATGCCGACGCCGCCGATCGGCGACATCGCGTGCGCGGCGTCGCCGATGCACAGCAAGCCCGGCCGGTACCATTCGCGCAACCGGTCGATGACGACGGTCAGCAGCTTGACGTCGTCCCAGCTTTGCAGCGCGTCCACGCGGTCGGCCAAATCCGGGGCAACCGCGGCGACGTCGTCGCGCAGCGCCTGCAACCCGCGCGCGCGCAGCGCGTCGTACCCGCCCTTGGGGATCACGAACGCGCACTGCCAATAGTCGCCGCGATCGAGGGTGACCAAGATATGGCCGGCGTTGATGCGCCCTAGCGCAGCGCCGCCGAGATCGCCGGTGTGCTTGGGCAGACGCATCCACAGCACGTCGATCGGCGCGCCGAGATCGTGCACCCCGAGGCTTGCGCGGGCGCGCACGGTCGAGTGGCGGCCGTCGGCGCCGACGACGAGGCCGGCGCGAATCTCGACCGGGCCGTCCGGCGTGGTCGCACGCACGCCAGCGATGCGACCGCCGTCGTCGATCAGCTCGGTGACTTCCGCCTGCATCAGCACGCGAAATTTCGGATAGCGGCGGCCGTGCTCCGCGAGAAAGCTCAAGAAGTCCCACTGCGGCATCAGCGCGATGAACTTGCAGTGCGCGGGGACGTGCGAGAAGTCGGCGATGGGCACCGCGGTGCCGCCCACGATGCCGATCAGCACGCCGACTTCTTGATGCGGGCGCTTCAGGAACTCGTCGAGGAGGCCCAGCTCGAACATGAGCTCCAGCGTGGACGGGTGCACGGTGTCGCCGCGAAAATCGCGCAGAAAATCGGCGTGTTTCTCCAACACCACGACGTCGACGCCGGCGCGCGCCAGCAGATACCCCAGCATCATCCCGGCCGGTCCGCCGCCGGCGATGCAGCAGCGCGCGCGTATCGTCTCCACGCGGGCCGATTCGCCGCCCGCGAGGCGCAGCGC
>JALZBE010000188.1 GCA_030947665.1 Vulcanimicrobiota bacterium
GCCCACGTATGCGGACGTCGCGCCGATCGTTGCGAAGCGCTGCGCGGTCTGCCACGCCGCGAACCCCACGCAATCCGGGTTCACCGCCGCGCCCGCCGGCGTGTTGCTCGACACGCCGCTGAACGTGCGGGCGAACGCGGCGCGCGTCGACGCGCAGGCGGTCGCGACGCACGCGATGCCGCTGGGCAATCTCACCAACATGACGGACGCCGAGCGCGCGACGCTCGGCGCCTGGGTCCGAGCGGGAGCGAACATCTGATGGCAGCGACGCTGACGACGCACGTGCTCGATACCGCTCGCGGCGCGCCCGCTGCGGGCGTCTCGGTCGGCCTGTTCGCGCTCGGCGGCGAACGCACGCTGCTGCGCGTCGCGGTCACGAACGCCGACGGCCGCACGGACGCTCCGCTCGCAACCGATCTCGCGCCGGGGCCGTACGAGCTCGTGTTCGCCGTCATGGACTACTTCGCGCGCGACGGCGTCGCGACGTTCTTCGACGAGATCCCGGTGCGCTTCGTCGTCGCCGCGGGCGCGGCGCGCTACCACGTGCCGCTGCTGCTGTCGCCTTGGAGCTACTCCACCTATCGCGGCAGCTAGCGCGCCGACGCCTTGTACGCGGCCCAGCCGCCGTGGTGCGAGATGTCCGCGTAGCCGCGCTGTTCGATCAGCTCGCGCGGATAGATCATCGCGCTGACGCTGCTGCCGTCGTCGAGCTGCACCGGCGCTTCGTAGAGGTTCGGCGGTTCGGTCGAGATCAAGTGCGCGTGCTGCTCGCCGGTGAGGTCGTACACCTCACCGGCGATCGCAACGCCGCCTTCCGCGGCCTCGTAGATCCCCGGGTGCTGGTCGTCAACCGAGTGGAGCCGGTAGATCGGACGCGTGCGCGCCTCGCGCACGAACGTTGCGTCACCGAGGTTGCCGTGATCGGGTTGGCCGCGCAGCGCGGAGCCGCAGATGAAGAACAGCATCGTCGGTCAGTTGATACCCTTGAGCCTGAACGCATCGAGATCGGCCGCCGAGCCCATGAAACGATCGGCGTCGACGGATCCGGGGATGCCCGGCACCGCTGCGCTGCTGCTGAACTGCCAGATCGTGGCCGTTTTCCACGTCTGCGGGATCGTCGGCTGCGCGTCGCTGTTATACTCCGCGATCCAGAGCGGGTGTCCCGCAAATTCGTCGGTCGTAAACGCCTGCTCTTTGATGGCCGCATAATATGTGTAGAGCAGCATCTTGGCGCCGCCCAAGCGCGGTTCGACCACCTCCAGGAACTTTGCGATCATCGACGTCGCGGTGGCAGCGCCGACGGTGAACGCTTCGCAGTCCAGCATCGGCGGCAGGTCGCCGTTCTGCGGCTGGTAGACCGCCAGAAAATGCTGCGCTTGCGCGACCGGATCGGATTGCCACGACAGGAAGTGATACGCGCCGAACACCATGCTGGTCGATCGCACGCGGGTCGCGTAGTCGTGAAAGGTCGCCTGCACGTTCCCGGTTCCTTGCGTCGCCTTCGCGACGACGAACCCGTACCCGGCGCCCTCGACGGCGTGAAACGAGCCGACGGTTTGAAAGTCTGAGATGTCGATTCCCTTGACGGGCATGAGGTTTCTCCCTCTCTTTCTGCTGCTTGTCTTACTACTCTAGGCTTACGTCACTATCCGCCCGTTTCCTGCGCCTGAGGCCGCTGCACTCAGCAGCACCGCCGCGAGCGCCGCGGCCCCAAGGTCGAGGTCCGCCGGCGCCGTCAGCTCATCGCCGACGTGGCTGCGGCCGCCGATGCTGGGCACGAAGATCATCGCCGCCGGCGCAATGTGCGCCACGCACATCGCGTCGTGGCCCGCGCCGCTCGCCAGCGTGAGCGCGTGCGGATCGAGCGCCGTGCAGGCGGCACGCACGAGTAGCCGCATGCCCGCCTCCATCGGCACGGTCGCGCGCCGTTCGAGCGTCTCGATCGTCACGGCGGTGCCGCGCTGCGCGGCGATCTCCGCGGCGCGCGCGCGAATCGCACGGTCCGCCGCGTCGATGCACGCGTCGTCGACCGAGCGCAGGTCGATCCGAAACGCGACGCGCCCCGGCACGATGTTCGTCTGATTCGGTTCGACCACCAGACGGCCGACCGTCGCGACGGTATCGCCGGCGTCGAGCGCGGCGCGCTCCACGGCCAGGACGATCTCGCTCGCCGCGCACAGCGCGTCGGCGCGCCCGCCCATCGGGACCGTGCCCGCGTGTCCCGCAACGCCCTCGACGACGACGCCGAACCGCCGCTGGCCCGCGATCACGCTGACGATCCCCAGCCGCGCGCCCGAACGCTCCAGCACCGGGCCTTGTTCGATGTGCAGTTCGACGTACGCCGCCGGCGGCGGAAAGCCGTCGCGCACGGCGACGCCGGCGAGCAGCCCGTTCGGTCCGTGCAGCGCCGACGCGAACGTTTCGCCGTCGTCGCCGACGAGCGCCAAAACATCGCCGCACGGCGTGAGCCCCGCGTAGACGGCGCTGCCGAGACATCCCAGCGGAAAACGGCTTCCCTCTTCGCCGGCCCATGCGACCACTTCGAGCGCACGCCGCGGGCGCTCGCCGGACGCGGCGACGCGGCGCAACGCTTCGAGCCCGCCGATCACGCCGTACGCGCCGTCGTAGGCGCCGCCGTCCTTCACCGTGTCGAGATGCGAGCCGCACTGCACGGGCGCGCCCGCCTCGGCGCCGTCGAGCCGCGCGAACACGTTCCCCACGCGATCCTGCTCGACGGTCAAGCCGTCGTCGCGCGCCCACCGCGCGAACTGCTCGCGCGCAGCGCGCTCCGCGGCCGTGAACAGCGCACGGTCGATCCCGTCCACGGTCGCGCCGAGCGCGGCCAGCGTCGTGAGCCGTTCGATCAGCGTCACACGCGCTGCCCCGAGCCCGTGGAAGAGCCGGTTCCGAGCATGGCCGCATCGACGCGCGCGAGGTAGACGTTGCGCGTCCGCTCGTCGATGAACGACGCTTCGAAACTGTTGCGAGCCAGCGTCACCAGCGCGCTCGGCGGCAGGTCGAGCGCCTGCGCGACCGCCGCGAAATTGTCGCCGGCGTAACCGCCAAAATAGGCCGGGTCGTCCGAGTTCACGGTCGCGACGAGCCCCGCGTCGAGCATCGCGCCGAGGTTGTGGTCGCGCAGCGTGTCGAACACGCGCAGCTTCACGTTCGACAGCGGGCACACCGTGAGCGGGATCCGCTCGTTGCGCAGGCGTGCGACCAACGCCGGGTCTTCCATGCTGCGCACGCCGTGATCGACGCGCGATACGTGCAGCACGTCGAGCGCCTCCCACACGTACGCCGGCGGGCCTTCCTCGCCGGCATGCGCGACGGTCTTCCAGCCCTCGGCCAGCGCGCGCTCGAACACGCGCCGGAATTTCGCGGGCGGATGGCCGAGCTCGGCGGAGTCGAGCCCGACCGCGACGATGCGCTCGCCGTACGGCAGCGCCTGCTCGAGCGTCGCGAACGCCGACTCCGCGCTGAGGTCGCGCAAAAAGCACATGATCAGCTTCGAGGTCACGCCGTAACGCTGCTCGCTGTCGCGCACGGCCGACCACAAACCGTCGATGACCGTCTCGAACGCGACGCCGCGCGCCGTGTGCGCTTGCGGGTCGAAGAACAGCTCGGCGTGCACGACGCCCTGTTTGCTCGCGCGCGCGAAGTACGCATGTGCGAGCTCCGCGAAGTCGGCCTCCGTACGCAGCACGGCCATCGCGGCGTAGTACAGATCGAGAAACGACTGCAGATCGGTGAACTCGTACGCGCGGCGGAGCGCATCGATCGACGGATACGGCAGCGCGACGCGATTGCGCTCCGCGAGCGCGAAGATGAGCTCGGGCTCGAGCGTCCCTTCGACGTGCACGTGCAGCTCGGCTTTGGGCAGCCCGAACGCATTCGCCGGCGTCACGGCTGCGCCGGGTGCACGGCGATCCAGTGCCGCGCGATGTCGATACGGCGACAGATCCACACGTCCTCGTGCGCGAGCAGATAGTCGAGAAAGCGTTCGAGCGCCGCAGCGCGCCCGGGGCGGCCGGCCAAGCGCGTGTGCAAGCCGACGGACATCATCTTGGGCGCTGACTTCCCTTCGCGGTAGAGCACGTCGAACGCGTCCTTGAGGTACTGGAAGAAGCCGTCGCCCGACGTGAACCCCGGCGCGACGGAGAATTTCATGTCGTTGTTGTCCAGCGTGTACGGGATCACGAGGTGCGGCTTGCCGCCCACGTGCGTCCAGTACGGCAGGTCGTCGTCGTACGCGTCTGAGTCGTACAAGAAGCCGCCTTCCTCCACCACCAGCCGGCGCGTGTTGAGCGAGGGTGCGTAGCGGCAATACCATCCGAGCGGCCGCGTCCCGGTGGTGCGCTCGATCGACGCAACCGCGCGCCGCATCTGCTCGCGCTCATCGTCCTCGGCCATGTTCTGAAAACCGATCCAGCGCCAGCCGTGCGAGCACACCTCGTACCCCGCCGCGGCGATGGCTGCCGCGGCGGCCGGGTTGCGCTCGAGCGCCAGCGCTGCCCCGAACACCGTGATCGGGATGTCGCGCGCGGCAAACATGCGCATCAGCCGCCAGAAGCCCGCGCGGCTGCCGTACTCGTACACCGACTCGACGATCAGGTCGCGCTTGCCGGGACCCAGCGTCGCGCCGGGCACCTCGGTGAGGTACGTCTCCGACGTTTCGTCGCCGTCCCCGATCGCGTACTCCGAGCCCTCCTCGTAGTTCATCACGATCTGCACGGCGAGGCGCGCGCCGTTCGGCCACTTCGGGTCCGGCGGCGTCGCACCGTAACCGACGAAGTCGCGCGGGAGCTGCTCCATTGGCGAACAGAGACGGCCCAGGGCGAGCCCTTTCCTGCCCGATTGCGCAGGGCGCCCGGTCGTCCGCTCAGGGTACGAGCTGCTTACGGGACGTTACTTCAGGGGAGCGGGGGCAGTGAACGGACCAAGGAACGACCACCGCGTGAGACCGATCCGCGCGCAGCTCGCCCTCGCACTGCTCTTCGCGCTGCCGGGCTGCGGCGGAGGCGGCGGCGGTATGAGCGCGAGCATGAGCGCGGTCCCGCTGCCCGGGCCGACGCAGGCGCCCGCCGCGCGGAAGATCGCCCACGTCGTCGTCGTGATTCAAGAGAACCGCACCGTCGACAATCTCTTCGGCGGATTTCCCGGCGCCGACACGGTCTCCACCGCGCCGACGACCAACCGCGGCACCGTCGCGCTGCGGCCGGTGTCGCTGCAAGGCGGCGCCGACGTCGAGCACAGCCATGCCTATTTTCTCAAGCAGTACGATCACGGAAAGCTCGACGGTTTCGACACGCCCGCGTCGAGCACGTTCATCGGCGCCGGCGCCGCGAGCACCGACGGGCTGGGATACGTCCCGGCGGATCAGACGAAACCGTACCGCGATCTCGCGCGGCAGTTCACGTTCGGCGACCGCATGTTCCAGAGCAACTCCGGGCCCAGCTTTCCCGCGCACCTCTACCTGATCGCCGGGACCTCGCAGAGCATCTCCGAAAATCCCGCGACCAACGTGTGGGGCTGCGATGGGGCGTCGGCGCTCGCGGAA
Source organism: Vulcanimicrobiota bacterium (assembly GCA_030947665.1). Lineage (GTDB taxonomy): Bacteria > Vulcanimicrobiota > Vulcanimicrobiia > Vulcanimicrobiales > Vulcanimicrobiaceae > Vulcanimicrobium. The sequence goes on from JALZBE010000188.1 coordinate 5,561, forward strand.
CGTCTCGCCGACAACGATCCCGGTGCCGTCGACGATCCGGCAGTGCCGGAAACGCCGATCACGCAGGCACCGATCTCGCCGTGCCTCGACCCACCGACGATCGCGGACCAGCTCGACGCGCATAACGTGTCGTGGGCGTACTACGCGCCGCAGATCGTGTCGCACACGGGCGACATCTGGTCCGCCTATGCTGCGGTCAAGCACATTCGCTACGGCAGCGATTGGTCGCACGTCGTCAGCCCCGAGAATACGATCCTCGATGACATCAAGCAAAACCGGCTGCCGCAAGTCTCCTACGTGGTACCGAACTTTCGGGAGAGCGACCACGCCGGCATGAACGACGGCAGCGGCCCCGACTGGGTCGCGGCGATCGCCAACACGCTCGGCGCCAGCCCGTATTGGAAAGACACCGTGCTCGTCGTGACCTGGGACGACTGGGGCGGCTGGTACGACCACGTGAAGCCGCCGCACCGCGACCGTATGGGGATGGGCTTTCGCGTCCCGCTCATCGTCGCGTCACCGTACGCACGCTCGGGCTACGTCAGCCACACGACGTA
>JALZBE010000635.1 GCA_030947665.1 Vulcanimicrobiota bacterium
TCGTGCGCGTGCTCGGGCGCGGGTGCGGTTCGCTCGTGTTCTCCGGCGCCGGGGCCGGCGGCGATGCGACCGCGTCGGCGGTCGTCGCCGACGTGCTCGCGGCGCTCGACGCGCGCGAGAGCCTCGCCGTACACAGCGGCGAGGATCTCGTTGCGCACCCGCTGCGCGCGCCGTTGCTCGTGCGGTTTGCGGAAGGGAGCATCGTCACCAGCGACGCCGTCTCGCTCGACGCACTCGAGGCCGCGGTGCGCGGGTTAGGCGCGCGCGGTGAGGTGCGCTCCGCGATCCCGGTGTGGCGCGACGCCGCGTAGCGTTACGGCGTAGCGACTGGTGCCGGCGCGGGGCCGAGATCGTTCGGGCGGATCGCGATTCGGAACGCGCGTGCTTTGGGATGCGCGGATTCGATCAGGATCAGGCGAACGGGAACGAAGTCGCGCGGGATCGAGAACCCGTTCACGGCGTGCGCAGCTGCTCCGGGCTCGAGGCTCCAGCCGCTGTCGAGCGGGCGACCCGCGATCGTGATGCCGTTCGCGTCGGCCAGCGTAGCGTCGAAATAGCCGTGGTCTTCGTGCTTCGTGCCGTTGCTCACGATCGAGCGGAACACGAGCGCGCGTTCGCCCGGCGCGTTGGGGTTGATGTGATCGGCCGGAACGGCGTCTTTGAGCGACATGCTCTTGAGCCGGAGCGTTCCGTTGAACAGCGTTTGCGACATCGAGCCGCTGACGCCGGCCGTTTGGTTCGCGCCGCCGGGGACGGGCGTGGGTGCGGCGTTCGCGAGCAGCGCATCCCCTCCGAGCACGAAAGCCAGCAGCATCGGAAACACGTTGAGAATGCGGAGAATTGTCATCAGCGCGCTCTTCGTCGTCGCTCGCATATCCGCATGCACGCGATTGGGCGCGCGCGTGCGAATCAGTTCAGGCCGCTTGCCTCGAGCAAAGCGAGGAACGCGTCGGCCGTCAGCAGCAGCTCCGCCTCGTTCGCGTCACGGCCGTGCGCGACGAACTCCTCGAAGTCCGGCCACAGCCTCGCGCGCAATACATCCAGGACGGGATCGCGCCAGAAGCACTGGATCGGTAAGAACGGCGTCTCTTCGGCCTTCGCGCGTCGTTCGGCCGCGCCGATCAGCGCGGCGGCGAGCGCGTCGTCGCCCGCGCGCTGCACGATGCGCGCGGTGAAGTCCAGCGCCATCAGCGTGAGCGCGCCCGGCGTGCCGTCGATGGCGGCGAGCACTTCGCGCATCGCGCGCGACGCTTTGCCCAGGTCGTCTTCGATCTCGTGCACGAGCGCACCGACGCACAGCAGGTGCGCCGTCGTCGAGCGGTTGCCGAACGCGCGACTCTCCTCGATCGCGGACTCGACGATCGGCAGCGCCTCGTCGACGTCGCCGCGCGCGCACAGCGACTCCGCGAGGTTCCCCTGCATCACCAGCGCGTTCAAGTCGTCGCCGAGCTCGCGAAAGATCGTCGCCGCCTCGTGGAAGCGCTGCACCGCGTCGTCGTGGTCGAGCCGGAAGTCGAACGCCACCGTGCCCAAGGCGCCGATCGCGATCGCTTCGCCGCGGCGGTTGCGGATGCGCACGTTCATCTCGCGGCCGAGCCGGAAGAGGCGCTCCGCCTCGTCGTAGTCGCCGCGGAACTTCGCGACGATCCCGAGGAAATTCAGCACCGGCGCGCGCTCGAACACATCGCGGTCGCCCAGCAGCGCGTCGGCGGCGCGCGCGTGCGTTTCGGTACCGGCGAGATCGCCTTGCACGAACGCGATGCGCGCGGTGGCGGCGTGCAGGCGCGCGCGCAGCAGCGGAGCGAGGCCGGCACTGCGCTCCACGAAAAGCTCGCAGCGCACTCGGCCTTCATGCGGATGGCGCACCGCGAACCACTGGCGCACCGCGGCGATGCACAGCTCGGCGCCCGTCGCGATGAGATCGTCGTCGCGCAGCGCGCGGTCGAGCGCGGCGCGGACTTCGTCGATGACGGTCTCGCTTTCCATCAGCGCGGCGCGGTTGGTGCCGGTACCCGAGCGCGCGGCGATCGCGTCCAGCCGCTCGCGGCACCAGCGTACGTGCGCGGCGTACGCGGCGCGGCGCTGCTCGGCGGCGGCGGGGAGCGTGTCGGCGGCGTCGCGCACGGGATCGATCATCCGCCAGCGCGTGATGCCATCGTGCGACGCGGCGTCGAGCAGCGAGCGGCCCGCCATCGCACGCAGCAGCACATCGGCTTGGCGCGCGT
>JALZBE010000636.1 GCA_030947665.1 Vulcanimicrobiota bacterium
GAGCTGAACGGATGAGCTCGGCGACGGCGAGCGATCTGCTGCGCGAGCTCGAAGCGCGCGGTGCCATCTCGAGCGGGCACTTCCGGTTGTCGTCGGGCCGGCACTCGAACCGCTTCGTGCAGAAGTTTCGCATCCTCGAAGATCCGCCGCTGGTCGAGCGCGTCGCCGCCGCGCTCGCCGCATACGCGCGCGCGCTCGCGCCGACGGTGGTGGTGAGCGCTGCGGTCGGCGGGATCGTGCTGGGCTACGAGACGGCGCGCCTGCTCGGCACGTTGGCCATCTTCGTCGAAAAAGAGAACGGCGTGCCGGCGCTGCGCCGCGGCTTCGCGCTGGGTGCGGGAGATCGCGCGTTCGTCGTCGAGGACGTCGTGACCACGGGCGGTTCGGTTCGCGAGGTGCTCGACGTGGTTCGCGCGCGCGGCGCCGACGTCGCGGGCGTCGGCGTGATCGTGAGCCGCGCGCACGCGGACTTCGGCGTCCCCACAACGGCGCTGCTCGATCTCCCGATCGAGTCGTTCGATCCGCCATCCTGCCCGCAATGCGCCGCCGGCGAGCCGATCACCGAACCCGGCTCCCGGTTCCTGGGATGACGGTGATGGAGCGAGCGCAGAAACATCATCCCTGGCCCGGATTCTCGTTGCGAGCTCGGCTCGGGGGCCCCACGCGAAGCGTGGGGGGCGCGCAGCCTAGGGCGGAGCGCCTTTAGCATGGACTATACGAAAATCGTTCGGCCTGAAGTGGCTTCGATGAAGGCGTATACGCCCGGCACGACGGTGTCGCAGGCGCGCAAGAAGTACGGGCTCGACTCGTTCGTGAAGCTGTCGTCGAACGAGAACCCGCTGGGGACGTCGCCGAAAGCGGCCGCCGCGCTCGCGGCGATGGGCGATCTCCAGGTGTACGTCGACGACGATCACGCCGAGCTGCGGCGGCGCCTCGCCGAGCCGTACGGTTTCGGGACCGAGCACGTTTTGGTGGGACACGGCTCGAACGACGTCGTGCGCACGCTGTTCAGCGCGCTCGTCGCGAGCGGCGACGAGGTCGTGATGGCCGATCCGACGTTCTCGCTGTTCCCCAAGGACGCGGTCCTGTTCGGCGCGACGCCGGTCAAGGTACCGTTGCGCGACGGCGTGCACGACCTCGACGCGATGCTCGCCGCCGTGACGCCGCGGACCAAGATCGTGGTGGTCGTCGACCCGAACAACCCGACGTCGACGCGCGTGGAGCGCGACGCGTTCGACTGCTTTGCGCGCGCGCTTCCGAGCGACGTAGTGCTGCTCGTCGATCAGGCCTACCGCGAGTACATGCCGGCCGGTTCCGTCGAAGGCACGGAGTACGTGAAATCGCGGCTGGGGACGGTCGTGCTGCGCACGCACTCCAAGCTATACGGACTCGCGTCGCTGCGCTTCGGCTACGCGATCGGCGACCTGGAGCTGATCGCGTACGCGCAGCGCGTGCGCCTGCCGTTCAACGTGTCGCGCCCGGCGGCGGTCGCGGCGCTCGCCGCGCTGGACGACGACGAGTTCGTGCGGCGCTCGCTCGCGGTCAACGAGGCCGGCAAGACGTACCTCGCGGCCGAGCTCGCACGGTTGGGGCTGCACGTGTATCCGACGGCGGCGAATTTCGTCGCCGTCGCGGTGCCCGGCACGGCGACCAATGCGTACGAGGCGCTGCTGCGGCGCGGGATCGTCACGCGCAGCGGCGACGCGCTGGGTATGCCGGGCCGGCTGCGCATCACGATCGGCACCGCCGAGCAGAACGCGCTCTTGATCGAAGCGCTCGGCTCGCTCGCGCTCGCGCACGCATGAACGCGGCGGTCGCGGTGCGCCGGGGTGACGAGGGCGATCGCGACTTCGTGCGCGACCTCGGCCGGCGCACGGCGACCAGCAGCATCTCAGCGGTGCGGATCGCGCGCCACGACGACGTGCTCTACTCGCTCGAGCGGTTGACCGAGTTCGTATTCGGCCGCCGCCATGCGGCGCTCATCGCCGAACGGGACGGCGAGCGCGTCGGGTTTCTGCTGCTGCTGTACGACATGCCCGACGAGGTGACGCTGACGCAGCAGGCGTTCGTCGCGTACACCGCGGTGGAACCGCACGCGCGCGCAGCCGGCGTCGGGCGCGCGCTGATGGTCGCCGCAGAAGCGCACGCGCGCGCCGAAGGATTTGGCTACGTGAGCCTGATGGTGACCGAGGACAACACGCCGGCGCGCAGGCTGTACGAC
>JALZBE010000637.1 GCA_030947665.1 Vulcanimicrobiota bacterium
ACACTTCGGGGTGGCCGAAGAACCAGAACAGGTGCTGCCATAGGATCGCGTTGCCGCCGTGCGCGGGATCGAACGCGTGCCCGCCCAGGTGCCGGTCGACGAACAGCAGCAGCAGGTCGGCGGCGAGCGCCGGAAACGCCATGAACACCAGCAGCGATGTCGCGACCATCTCCCACGTGAAGATGGGGATCCGCCACATCGTCATCCCGGGGGCGCGGTAGACGAACACGGTCGTGATGAAGTTGATCGACGTCAGGATCGTCGCGACCGACACCAAGAACACGCCGACGATCCACAGGTCCTGGCCCAGCCCGGTGCTGATCTTGATCGTCGAGAGCGGCGCGTACGACGTCCAGCCCGCGGCGGCGGCGCCTTCGTTGGTCGCGGCGCCGGCGAAGATCACGAGCCCGCCGAACAAGAACATCCAGTAGGACAGCGCGTTGAGGCGCGGGAACGCCATGTCGGGCGCGCCGATCTGCAGCGGGATCAAGAAGTTCGCCAGCCCCAGCGCGAACGGCGCGACGAACAAGAAGATCATCGCCGTGCCGTGCAGCGTGAACAGCTGCGCGTACGTGTGCGCCGAAACGACGGTCGCGTTGGGATGCGCGAGCTGCGTGCGGATCACCACCGCGAGCGCGCCCGCGATGAAGAAATACCCCAAGCTCGTCGTCAGGTAGAGGATGCCGATCCGCTTGTGGTCGGTGCTCGTGATCCAGCCCAGCAGATCGTTGCGCGGCGCGGTCACGACGAGCCTCCGCGCCGCCAGCGCGCGTACTCGTCGGGCGGGACGACGCGCACGCTGAAGTTCATCAGCGCGTGGTCGAGCCCGCAGAACTCCGCGCAATGTCCGAGGAACGTCCCCAGCTTGCTCGGCCGCAGGTCGAACGAGCTCGTGCGGCCGGGGATCGCGTCGCGCTTGAACAGGAAGTCGGGCACCCAGAACGCGTGGTTCACGTCGCTCGACGTCAGCACGATGCGCGTCGTCTCGCCGAGCGGGATCACCATCTCCGGCGGCTTCTGCGCCGCGCCGCTGATCGCCGGTCCGCCGTCGTACGTGAACGTCCAGCCCCAGCGGTACGCGTTCACCGCGACCGTCACGTCCGGCTTCGAAACCAGCCCTTCGACATTCGCCTCCGCGCGGTAGGTGTACACGAACAGGCCGATCACGAGGATGAGCGGCACCACCGTCCACGCGATCTCGAGCGCGTTGTTGTTGCGGAACTGCGGCGGATACTCTTCGGCGCCGTCGTCGTCGCGCTTGGCGCGGCGCCAGCGCACGATCGCGAACAGGATCAGCCCCCAGACGAGCAGCGCGACGGCCAGCCCGACCAGCGTAAACAGCACCCAATCCGATGCGAGCACCGACGACTGCGTCGTCGCAGCCGCCGGCCACGTCTGGCCGTGCACGTCGGCTTCATACCCGGTTTTCGGCGACCCCCTTGCGGGGTAGGGGTCCCGCATGCGGTCCGTAGCGGTCCGTGCTCACCCGCTCGTGTTCGGGGTCGTCGTGTTCCTCGCGTCGGAGTCGATGCTGTTCGCGGGCTTGCTCGCGGCATGGTACGACTTGCGCGGCTCCACGATGCCGTGGCCGCCCACGGGCACGCTGCTCGACACGGGCACCGCAACGTTCGGCACGATCTTGCTCGGCATCGGCAGCGTCACGATGGGGATCGCGCAAGTCGCGGCGACCAAACGCGCGCGCGGCGTCGCGCGCGCGATGCTCGTGCTCACGCTGTTCTGCGCGCTGGCCTTCGTGTACATCGCGCTGCACGGCTGGGCCAATGCGAACTTCCGCGTCGACACCAACGCGTACGGCACGCTGTTCTACGTGCTCACCGGCACGCATCTCGCGCATGTCATCGCCGGCGCCGTGCTGCTCACCGCGCTGTCGGTGTTCCTGCGCCAGCCCGCGTTCACGCGCGACCGGCACGCGGGCGTCGAGGCGATCGCGTACTACTGGCATTTCGTGTTCGTGGTGTGGCTGGCCGTGTACTCGACGATCTACCTCGTGCGATGAAGAACGCCGCGCTGATCGTCGCGATCCTGAGCGCGCTCGGCGTCGTCGCCGCCGCCGCGCTGCAGGCGAATCCCGCGCTGCTCGGCGGGCTCGCCGCGCTGTGCGCAGCCGGCGTCGCCGTCGCGGCCGGGGCAGCGGCGGTGGAGCTGCGCGCGCCCGACGACCTCACCGAGCCGCGCCACATGCGCGGTCCGACAG
>JALZBE010000638.1 GCA_030947665.1 Vulcanimicrobiota bacterium
CAACCCGGAGTTCGAGCGCGCCGACGTCGCGCTCGTGGTCGGCGCGAACGACGTCACGAACCCGGCCGCGCGCGAGGACAAGGACAGCCCCATCTACGGGATGCCGATCCTCAACGTGGACAAAGCACAAAACGTCGTGGTGCTCAAACGCTCGATGGCATCGGGCTTCGCGGGCATCGACAACCCGCTCTACGACGACCCGAAGACCGTGATGCTGTTCGGCGACGCGAAGAAGTCCATCGACGGCGTCGTCGCGGGGGTGAAAGCGCTGTAGCGCTCGGCTAGGGACCGAGCGCGAGCGCCGACGGCCCGGCAGTCGTCGGCGTCGCCGTTACCGTGCGGATCAGCGTCCCGCCGCCCGGCGCATAGGTGTCCATCCGCGCGTTGTGGAGAACGATCAGATCGCCGCTTGCGTCGACCGCGATCGACCGAATGTCCGTGATCTGCAATATGCGCAGGGGAGCGGTGGACGACGTCGCGTTCGGTGGATAGACCGCGATCGCCGAGTTGTTCGGGTCCAGATAGGCGTGGTAGCCGACGTATGCCGTGTCGTCACTCGCGAGCGCGAGTGCGGCCTCCGTGCCGCCGACGGGGCCGAACGTGCGAATCGGTCTCGGCGTTTGATAGATCGGGTCGCCGGGATTGCCGATGTTTGCCGCATCGGCGGCGTAGACTTGAACACCGCTCTCGAGGCCGGTGTAGACCGTCCCATCGGGAGTAACCGCGAGCGTGCTGCGATTGCCCCCCACGTAGTTCTTGTTCTGTCGCGGATCGCCGTTGCGCAACGCGGGCGTCGGTGCGTACGAGTTGATATGCGGTCCGTAGAAGATGTCGTAGCTCGCGACGTAGACGGCCGGAACGCCCGATGCGTAGGCGATGCTGCCCTCGCCGTCGACGTCGGCGGTGATCGTGTTTTCGGGTTGCGGCGTACCGGTTGCCGCGTCGTAGACGAGAATCTGCGTGGTCCGCGGGCTCGGCGGCGGTTTCAGGAACGCGAACAGCCGCCCGCCCCCGATCGCGATCCCCTGCACCGTCGTCTGCGCCGGGACGGCGACCCGAATCGTACGGACCGGACAGTCGCTCCCGCTCGCCGTGAGCGGATAGACGTCGATGTGGTCGGCATACGCGACGTAGATCTCTTGCGTCGCAACCGCCTTCGAAGCGCAAGCGCTCGGGTTGAGGCCTTGGACCGGGGGCGGCGTGACCACCGGGGTCGGAGACGTAGGCGTGGGTGTGGTGGCGCCGCCGCCGCCGCATCCGGCAAGCGCCAACGCCCAGACACCGAGCAGGGCAGAGGCTCGCATGAACCCCATCGTACTCGCCAAGAGCCAGGCTCGCGGAAGGCAAAGGTCTCATTTGCGGTCAGGCCTCCGGCCCGCGAAGCCGCGCAGCCGCGGACGCCGGGAGTGAAACTGCTGGAACGCAAAGGATGACACCCATGCCGACATCCGCAAACACACAGTCCGTCGAAGCGCTCGCCGCGCTGCTGCGCCCATACGCGGACCGGCTCGACGTCGTGAACCAGAGCTCTTGGGCGTATTTGATGCAAACGAAAAAGCCGGCGGACAAACGGCCGCTGATGTTCGCCGGCGTCCGCGTCGGCAAGGCGTACGTGTCATATCACTTGGTGCCGATCTACATGAACGAGCCGTTGAAGGCGACGATCTCGCTCGCGCTGCGCAAGCGCATGCAGGGCAAGGCCTGCTTCAATTTCAAGGGACCGCCGGACGCGGCGCAGCTCGAAGAGCTCCGCACGTTGACGGAGGCTGCTTTTCAAAGCTTCGAAAAGGCGGGTTACATCTAGGCGTCGCGGCGCCGATGAAGCCGTCGTCCTGCAGTAACGGCACGGTCGAGCTCACGTCGGCTTCCAGCGACCACCGTATCTCGTCGCCGTAACCCGCGTCCGTCAGCTCTCGGCCCGACACGCTGTCGCGGACCGCATCGGCCAGACGGTCGCGCATCGCATCGAACGCGTTCGCGGCATAGCGCGCCTCCGGCGAGTGCGCCGCATCGAGATCCAGCGCTGCGAGGATCGCGCCGGCGCCGAGATCGTCCTCGATCGCCGGGCGCAGCGTGCCGTCGGTCCAGCGTTCGCCGGCGGCGATGACCGCGATCGCGCCCTTCCTGCCGGCGCGCGCGCGCGCGAACGCCGCGACGGCACGCGCGTTGCGAAGGCAGCCGACGATCACCACGGGCACGCGGCGGTCGTAGGC
>JALZBE010000639.1 GCA_030947665.1 Vulcanimicrobiota bacterium
ACGCCGAGCCGTTCGGCATCAGCGAAGACGATGTCCGCGCGGCGTGGACGTCGCACGCCTATGCCGGTGCGATCGACACCTCGATGCGCGCTGCGAGCGCCGCGGGGGTGACCGGTGTTCCGGCGTTCGGATGGGCCGGATCGCACGCGATCAGCGGGATGATGGAACCGCAGCGCATCGTTGCGATGCTGCAAGGCGCTGCCTCGTCGGCGCCGGAACGATCGCCTACGGGGTAAACCTCCTCCGTTCATAACGTGCGATGTTTGGCAGAGCGCCGGTCGACCGTGTAGGGCTGAGGAACGCGCGAGGCAAACCTTCCCGGCATGGCCATCGCCTCAACGGTTCGACCGGCGTTTCGCGATCCGGAATTGCAGCGGGTGTACGACCGGCAGGGATACGTCGTGGTTCGCACGCTCGAGGACGATCAGATCGCCCGATTGCTCGCGCTCTGGAACACGACGATGTCGCCCGCACTTGATATACCGTTCGCGGTCAGCGTCTGCAGCGACGACTTCGCGTACCGCGCCAAGATCGACCCGGAGATTCGCGCCGCGTTCGCCGGCTTCGCCGCCCGCGAGCTGATCGACTACCGGCTGTGCGTCGGCAGCTTCCTCACCAAGCGCGGCGACGGCGGCACGGCCGTCGCGGTACATACGGATACGACGATGGTCGACGAGTCGCGCTTCCTCGCGCTGAACATGTGGACGACGCTGGTCGACGTCGCGCCGGAGAACGGCTGTCTGCGCATGATGCCTGGGAGCCATCTGCTCGGCGAGCCGATACGCGGCACGATCGGGACGTTCCGGTGGCCGGGGCTCATCCCGATGATCGAGGAGCGCTACCTCGTTGACGTCCCAATGGTCGCAGGCGAGACGTGCTTCATCGACCCGCGCACGATTCACGCGTCGTATCCGAACAACTCGGGAGCCTATCGGGTCTGCACGTCGGCGCTCGCGGTCCCGTCTGAGAGCGAGCTACGATACTGTTATCAAGAATACCCAGGCAGCAACATCGACCTCTACCACCACGACGATGAATATTTTCGGACGCACGTTCACGGCTCGCCGCCCGATGGGCTGACGCGGTTCGAACGCGTGCCCGATGCGCCGCCGGAACTCACGCCCGAGCGGCTCGCCGAAGCGTTCGCGTACGGCATCGGCGACGGCAACGAGAGGGTCATGACCGCGAAATAGAGCCTGCGAAGAGTCAGCGGGCCCGCGATGTCCAGGGCTGTTTCTCGCTCACGAAGCTCTCCTACGGCGGCGGTTGCAGCTTCCCGGCTGCGAGCATCGTGCACGCGCGTTCGATTCGACGTTTGCGTGCGTCGCGTGCTTTTGCGCCCGCGACCCAGGCGATGAAATCACGCCGCCCATCCGGCGTCAGGCCGCTCCACTCGGCCTTCGCCGGCGGTGCCGCCTTGAGAGCAGTGTGTAGATCGAGCGGCACGACTGCGTAACAGCAAGGCCGTCGCTTTCCGGTGATCAGCATGTCGCATGCTCGGTCGATCCGGCGTCGCCGCGTTTCCGGCTGTTTGGCGCTGCCGACCCAGGTCAGGAAGTCTCTGCGCGCGATCGGGGTCAGGTCGCTCCACGCGGCCTTCGCCCCCGGTGTCGCCGCTAGAGCTTTGCGCAGATCCGGCGGCACGGTGAGTTCGGGCATTGCTGTAGCAATACACGATCACAGAGCCGGCAGTCAACAGTGCCTATCGCGCCCTGACGACGTCCGCCGCCGGTTCCGGCGCTGATCCCGTGCGGGTGGGTGACAGACGTTAAGGACTGTTTTCTGCTCACGGAACTCACCTACAGCAGCGGTTGGCCGGCGTCTCCCGCGCGCGGCGGATGCGGGTTGTCCCATACGGACCCGTCTGCGAACTCTTCGTGCAGCGGGACCGCGATGACGCGGCCGATGGCTGCGCGTCCGGCATCCGTGTCCACGAAGAGCTCGACGCCCACGTCGCGGCCCTTCACGCGCGTGCAAATGTCGTTGCCCATCGCCATGCCGGCCGCATAGCGGCCGCTGGTCTGACTTTCCTCGACGTCGAGCACGTTGCTGTCGCGGCCGACCTTCACCAGCGCGATTCGTGCAAGCGTCGCGTTCTTCGCACCGTTCTGCAGCGTATAGCAGACCTCGCCGCGATTCCCGTACGGTACGATGTCGAGCACCTTGAACGGTTCGGTAACGCTCGCCGAGACGGAGTACAGCGGGCCGCCCG
>JALZBE010000640.1 GCA_030947665.1 Vulcanimicrobiota bacterium
CGCGTCCCCGCCGACGCCTACGCGGTCGGCAGCGCGTTCTTCAAAGGCGCGGGCTCGTTCGACTTCACCGCCGACATCGTCGCGATCGACGACGGCGGCGGCTGGAAAGAGTGCCACAAAGTCGGCCGCCCCGAACGCCCGAACTCGAGGCTCAGTCCGGTCGAATAAAGATCAGTCCGTCTCACCCTGAGCTCGTCGAAGCGTGACATGGGGCTACACCGGTGCGTTCTGCGCCGCCAGCTTTTCGATGATCGCGCGGTTGAACAGGATGAGATCGCCGGGGTTGCGTGAGGTGACCCAATTGCCGTCCTGCACGACGGGCTGATCGCGGTACAGGCCGCCGGCGTTGCGGATGTCGTCGGCGATCGACGCGAAGCCCGTCAGCGTGCGCCCGCGCACCAGCTGCGCCGAGATGAGCACTTGCGGTCCATGGCAGATGATGAACATCGGCTTCTTCGCCTGATCGAATTCCTTTACGAAGCGCTGCACGTCTTTGTTCGTGCGAATGTGATCCGGCGACTGACCGCCCGGAATCAAGAGCGCGTCGAAATCATCTGCGGTCACGTCGGCAACCAGCTCTTCGGCTTTCACGCTCTGGCCTTCGTCGAGCCCGCGTTTGCCGCGGATCTTCTGCGTCGCCCGGTCGTCGACGCCGACGATCGTGACGATCGCGCCGGCCTCCTCGAGCGCCCGGCGCGGTTCGATCAGCTCTGACTCCTCGAATCCGTCCCCCACGAGGGCGGCGATTCGCTTTCCTTCGATCTCCATAGGGGATCGGGCGTTCTCACCGCGCACCCACCCCGCCTCTTGCTCCGCTAAAGCGTCCCGCCCGTGCCTTGCACGGCCGCCCGCAGCAAGTAGGCCAGCTCGACCTCCAGCTTGCCGACCGGGTCGAGCACGCTGTCGTCGGACAGCGCTTTGAGGACCGGGTTGCGCTTGGTCATGTCGCCTTCCGGGACCGCGTGGCGCGGGTTGATCTCGCGCATGTAGATGCGGGCGTCGTATCGGGTTTGGCCGTCCGGCAAAAAGTAGAGCGGATCGAGACCGAATGCGTAGACGCTGAGCCCAAGGAGCTCCGTCTGCTGCAAGAAACCGATCGGGCGCAGCCGCAGCGCCTTCGCGAGGCGTGCCAGCGCGGGCACGGCCAGCCGGGCCTCGCCTGCAACGACGCGTTCGAGGAGCGCGATGTCGAGCTCGGCAGCTGCCGCGAGCCCGGCGACGTCGAGGTCCTTGGCGGCAGCCAGCCGCACGAGCGCCGCGCCGAAAGCCGCGCCGCCTGCCGTCCCGGTAGCCCCATCGTAGGCGGCCTCTGACTGAGAGTTCATCCGGAAGGTGATCGCCGGTCGCGGCTCGGACGCCTTTCGCCGCATGACGGAATCGACGGAGCGCCGCAAGTCGCGTCATCTCGACGTGTGCCTCGAAGACGACGTCGCGTCGCGGCTCGACGCCGGCTGGGACGCCGTGCGGCTGCGCCACGAGGCGCTGCCGGAGATCGCGCTCGCGGACGTCGACGTCGCGACGACCTTCTTGAAGATCCCGCTGCGCGCGCCGCTGCTGATCTCGTCGATGACCGGCGGCACCGCGCGCGCAGCCGAAATCAACCGCCGGCTCGCGCTCGGTGCGGAAGCCGCCGGCATCGCGTTCGCGCTCGGCAGCGGGCGCGCGATGCTCGAAGACGACACGCTGCGCTCGACGTTCGACGTGCGCACGGTCGCACCGAACGTCGTGCTGTTCGCGAACCTCGGCGCGGTGCAGCTCAACTACGGCGTGCGCGTCGAGCATGCGCGGCGGCTGGTCCACGCGCTCGACGCAAACGGGCTCTACCTGCACTTGAATCCCCTGCAAGAGGCGGTTCAGCCCGGCGGCGACACCAACTTTCGCGCGCTGGAGCCGAAGATCGCCGCCCTGTGCGAAGCGCTCGACGTGCCGGTGATCGCGAAGAGCGTCGGCTCCGGCATCGCGCCGTCGACCGCAGCACGGCTGCTGAACTGCGGTGTCGCCGCCATCGACATCGCGGGCGCAGGCGGTACGTCGTGGGCGCGGGTCGAGGGCAAGCGTTCGGGCGACGCGAGCCGCGAACGGATCGCGGAAGCGTTCGGCGACTGGGGTTATGCGACGCCGAGCGCGACCGCCGCCGTGCGCGCCGCGCTGCCGGACGTGCCGCTCGTCGCGAGCGGCGGCATCCGTGACGGCGTGCACGTGGCCAAAGCG
>JALZBE010000189.1 GCA_030947665.1 Vulcanimicrobiota bacterium
CGCGGAGTCAAACGAGCGCTACCGCTACCTGCTCGCGAGCGGGGTGACCGGGCTTTCGGTCGCGTTCGACCTGCCCACCCAGCTCGGACACGACTCCGACGCGCCGCAATCGCGCGGCGAGGTGGGCAAGGTGGGCGTCGCGATCGACACGATCGAGGACGTCGAGACGCTGTTCGACGGGATCCCGCTCGATCAGGTCACGGTGTCGATGACGATCAACGCGCCCGCGTCGATCCTGCTCGCATTCGTGCTCGCGGTCGCGCGCCGCCGCGGCATCCCGTTCGACAAGCTCGGCGGCACGACGCAGAACGACGTGCTCAAAGAGTACGTTGCCCGCGGCACGTACATCTATCCACCGGCGCAGTCGATGCGGCTGGTGACCGACGTGATGGCGTACTGCGCGCAGTCGGTGCCGAACTGGAACACCATCTCGATCTCCGGCTACCATATCCGCGAAGCCGGCTCGACCGCGCTTCAGGAGATCGCGTTCACGCTCGCCGACGCGAAGGCGTATTTGTATGCCGCGAAGCGCGCGGGGCTCGAGGTGGACTCGGTCGCGCCGCGCATCTCCTTCTTCTGGAACGCGCACAACGACTTCTTCGAAGAGATCGCGAAGTTCCGCGCCGCGCGCACGCTGTGGGCGCAGATCGTGCGCGACGAGTTCGGCTCGCACGACCCCAAGTCGCAGATGCTGCGCTTCCACACGCAGACGGGCGGATCGACGCTAACCGCGCAGGAGCCGCAGAACAACGTCGTGCGCGTCGCGCTCCAGGCGCTCGCCGCCGTGCTCGGCGGGACACAATCGCTGCACACGAACGGCCAGGACGAAGCGCTGGGGTTGCCGACGGAGCAGTCCGCGCGCGTCGCGCTGCGCACCCAGCAGATCATCGCGCACGAGAGTGGCGTCACCGACGTCGCCGACCCGCTCGCGGGTTCGTACTACGTCGAGTCGCTCACGGAGGATCTGACCGCCCGCGCGCGCGACCTGATCGCCGAGATCGACGCGCTGGGCGGCGCGGTGGCCGCGATCGAGAGCGGCTGGATGCAGGACCAGATCGGCGAATCCGCCTACCGCGCGCAGCAGGCGATCGAGCGCGGCCAAGCGGTCGTCGTGGGCGTGAACAAGTTCAACGAAGGCACGAACGGCGTGCAGATGCCGATCCAGCGCATCGATCCGGCGATCGAGCGCGAGCAGGTGGCGCGCACGCGCGCATTCCGCGAGCGCCGCGATAAAGCGCGCACCGAAGCCGCACTCGCCGAGGTGCGCCGCGCCGCCGAAGGCACGGACAACCTGATGCCGCCGTTCATCGAAGCGGTCGACGCGGGCGCAACCCTCGGCGAGATCTGCAACGTGCTGCGCGACGTGTTCGGCACGCACGTAGCCCGCGAGCGGATCGCGTGATCGACGCGCCCATCGACCACGTTGCGATCGTCGTCAAGGATCTCGATGCGACGCTCGCGCTCTACACGCAGACGCTGGGGTTCAGCCTGGTGTATCGCGAGACCGTCGCCGACCAGGGCGTCGAGGCGGTCGGCGTGCGCACCGGGGACGCAGTGATCGAGCTGCTGCGGCCGCTCAGCGAAGACTCACCGATCGCGAAGTTTCGCGGCGACGCCGCGACGAAGCTCCACCACACGGCATATCGCGTGGCCGACATCCGAGCGGAGCTCGCGCGGCTCAAGGCCGCCGGCGTGCGGCTCATCGACGAGGAGCCCCGTCGGGGCGCGCACGGGAACACGATCGCCTTCCTGCACCCGAAATCGACGGGGGGCGTCTTGATCGAGCTCTGTCAACCCGGCCAGTCCTAGGGAACCCTCGCTCGCGTGACGGCGTTCCCCCGGTGATGCGGGCGAACGGTATAACTCGAACGGTCGTGACCTTGCTGCTGATCGTGACGACGATCGGCGCGTCGCCGGAGACGGCGCCAGCGGGGAGCCCACCGAATCCGAACGCGATCTTCGACAACGCCCGCCGCGCCTGGGGCGGCGGCGCGTACCCGCGTTACGCCGAGTACGTGGCGGTCGTGGAGTTTCACGACGCCGGCAAGTACGTGCGGCGAACCTGGGAAACGACCGAAGACATTCGCAGCGGCGTCGTCTACTCGCGCCCGTTCAGTCGCGAGGAAGATGCGCACCCGTACACGCCGCACGGCACCAACATCGCCATCCCATTCCTCACCAACCTCAGCCCGGAGCATCAGCCCGATCCGATCGGGCACGTCGCGTTCGCGATCGATCAGGACTACGGGCTCGCGCCGGGCGAGCGCAAGTTGGCGTCGGTGAGCGCATCGGCCGCGATCGACGCGCAGCGCTCGGCCTTACCCGTCATCGGGCGCACCGGAACGATCGCGCACGACTACGCGGTGTCGCTCATCGAAACCACGACCGACGCGCAAGGAACGGAGTACCACCTGGGGCTCCAGCCGTTGCGCGATCCCGGCCGTCACCGCCTGCGCGAGCTGTGGGTCGACGCGAACACTTGGCTGCCCGAAGAAGCCGTCGTGGACGGCATCGGCAACCGCGGGCCGCTGAACGCCGTGCCCTGGCGCGTCGAATTTCGCCAAACCGACGGCGGCACGTACATCGCGCGAGAAACCGCGCTCGCACCGCTGCAAGCAAAGCACGCGCTGCTTCGCGACGTGACGGTCACGTTCGGCGAGGTCAAGCTGACGTCGCACCTGGCGCACTTCGGCCTCAGCTTCTCGAAGAACGTCCCGATCGGCGAACCGTGATCGCACCCGCCCTGGTGCTCGCCGCGCTGCTCGACACGGCGCCGGCTGCCGCATCGCCGCTCACGCTCTCGCCCGCCGATGCGCTGTATGCGGCGGCGCGCCGCGCGCGTTCGGAGAGCGCATACGCGCATTACGCCGTCTACGCAACCGTCGTGGCGTTTCGCAACAACGGCCATCAGGTCGTCGAAACGTGGAACACCGTCGAGGACCTGCGCCGCCGCCTCGTGCACGCGCACGCGATCAACCGCGAGGAAGCCGCACACCCGCACATTGCGCGCGGCACGAACATCGGCTTCGGCGGCATCGGTCCCAGTGGGGTCCTTCAGCTTCCTCCCGGCGCCATGCCGCCCAAGGGCAGAACGGCGAATCCCGAACGAGCCAGCGGTCCGATCGGCCAGCTCTCGTTCGCGGTCGATCAAGACTTCGGGCTCGCGCTCAACGCGCCGCCGATCGGCGCGACCGCGAACATGAGCGAGGTGGCGTCGGCCGTTTCGACCCTACAAAAAATCGGGCGGACCGGCACCGTTGCGCGCACGTACGACGTCACCGATCTCGGCGATCTCACGGAGAACGGGGCGGTGCTGCATCATCTGAGCTTGCGCCCGCTGCGCGATCCGCGTCGTTACCGCCTGCGCGAGCTCTGGCTCGACGCGAAGACCTCGCTGCCGCTGCGCGCGATCGTCGCGGGGATCGGCAACCGCGGACCGCTCGACGCCGTCGACTGGCGCATTGAGTTCAAACAGCTCGAGGGCGGCACGTACATCGCGCGCGAAACCGCGCTGGCACCGCTCAATACCGACGACGGACGCCTCGTCGAGGTCACGATCACGTTCGCCGAGTTGCGCGCAACAAACCGCTTGACGCCGGAAGAGTCGCTCGGCCTCGCGAGCAGCGTCGGCACCACGGACCCGTGACAGCGATCGCCTACCGCGCAGGATGATGTTCGCGTTCGGGCTCGCGTTCGGCATGACGACCGACGCCGATGCGCTGTTCCTGGCAGCGCGCCAAGCGCGTTCGCAGAGCGCGTACGCGCGCTACGCCCGCTACGCGACGGTCGTGCAATATCGCAATGGTGCGCGCACGGTCACACGCGCGTGGGACACGATTGAGGATCTGCGCCGCCGGCTCGTTCACGCGCGCGCACTCAGCCGGCAGGACGGGACGAACCCGCACGTACCGCACGGCATCAACGTGCGCGGAACCATCGCCGCCGGAGTCGCACGCCCCGTCCCGCCGGGCGCGATGAGCGGCCCGCCGCCGTCGGTCGCATACAGCACAATCTTCAATGCGGAGCGAGCCGACGACCCGATCGGTCAGCTCACGCTGGCCGTCGACCAAGATTTCGGGCTAGCCATCGACGCCGCCCGGATCGGGGCGACGATGGACATGAGCACGATCTCGTCCAGTGTCGTGGTACTGCCGCACATCGGCCGCAGCGGAACGATCGCGCGCACGTACGAGGTCACCGACCTCGGCGACGCGGTCGAAGACGGCGTTGCGCTGCACCACCTCCGGCTACGGCCGTTGAACGAGCCGTACCGCAATCGTCTGCGCGAGCTGTGGCTCGACGCGAAAACCTCGCTGCCTGTGCGCGCGGTCGTGGCCGGGATCGGCGACCGCCGTCCGCTCGACGCGGTGAGGTGGCGCGTCGACTTCGCGCAGCTGGAGGGCGGCACGTACGTCGCGCGCGAGACGGCGCTCGCGCCGATCGACTACGGGAAAGCCGGGATGCTCTACGACGTCACGATCACATTCACCGAGCTGCACCCGACCAATCACCTCACGCCGGAGGAGTCACTCGGCCTCTCGGGGAGCGTCGGCACCACCGATCCCTAATGCGACTGCCGCGCTCGCCGCCTAATCCGGCCCGGTCATGACGGGGATGTAGTCCGGGTAGCGGTCGAGCCGCACGTCTAACTCGGTTTCGAACGTACGGTCCCACGGCAGCGTCACCGTGAACCCGCGATCGCGGAAGCTGGGCTCGATCTGCCGGAGCAGGTCGAGCCCGTCGCGCCACAGCTTCGCGCGGTTTTCCGACGCTGCGGCGCGCGCGACATCGGGGAGCAAGTACGTGTGATCGCTCACGCCCTGCGCGGTCAAATCGTCATTGAGCTGCGGGCGTACGTCGGTGTGAAACGCGAGATCGTCGACGTAGCGCATCAGCGTGAACGTCGCGTGCGCCCGCGCGTCGTACGTCCCGAGCCGCCGACCGGCGACGACGGCGACTGCTTCCGGCAGCGCCGTCCCGATCGTGTTCGCGACCGTGTTCCATGACGCGAAGGCGTCGATCCGACCCGCGATCCGGCGCGCGATCAACTCATCAGTGAGCCTACGGTGCTGCGCGTAGTCGTTCGTCGCGAGGAACGACAAGTCGGCGACGGCGGTCACACGAGCTCGGCTCGGATCGTCGGCTGCCGACCGCCGATACGGCTGCTCGATGCGCCGTACGAACGCACCCTCATCGGAATCGGACGTGCCGGCAACCCGCACGAACAGATCGACGTCGGCAACTTCAGGACCCGATACGGACCGCGCCCCGCAGGTACGAATCAAATCAGCGATCGTGGTCGCGATCGGCGCGAACTCCAGCGGATCGTTCACGCTGCCGCCGTCGGGCCGCGAGTAGATCACCCGCACGCGCGGCGCGATCGCCGCCTCGCGCGCGAGCGCCGCCGACACGAGCGCCAGCGCGAGCTCGTCCGCGCCCGGTTCGATCGACGCGCGCTCGCCCAGGCCGAAGGCGCGCACCGCGCGCCGTAGCGCCGCGACGTCGCGCAGATGCAGGCCGACGGGTCCGGCATCGTCCTGACCGATGACGATGCGGTCGAACCCGCCTTCGGCCGCCATCTGCAGAGCCCACTCATCGACGTCGCGATTACGGCGGCGCGTGGCGAGATACGCGTCGAGCGTGCGCGCTCCGATGCGCTCGCGCAGAAGCGTCGCCGAACGCACGTCGTCCGGCGTCTCCGGCGGATCGGGTAGATTCGCGTATGCGGTAATGTCGTCGACGGTCGCGCCCGCCGCGTAATAATCGGCCGCGGCGCCGAGCCGCGGCACACCCGTCGGCGCGAGCCGCATGATCGTCGCGAACACGCCGACGAACGGAATGGCGCGTTCGCGCTTGAGCGTCGCAAGGTCGCGCAGGCGCACGTACCCGTCGGCCGCAGCGAGCCCGGGAATACGCGAGGCGACGAGGCCGCCATACACGACCATGTCGCTCGAAGCGATCAGCGCACTCGCGCCGGCCGTCGCGTCGGAACGCAGCCAACGTGCGATACCCGCCGGATCGCCCGGCTGCAGGTACGTTCCGACGAGCGCGCGCGGCGG
>JALZBE010000190.1 GCA_030947665.1 Vulcanimicrobiota bacterium
GTCCTACTCTACACCGCGTACGACGACCACAACACGCCCGCGGACGCGACGGTGCAAGCCGCCTTCGCCACCGGTTCGCCCGACGTGATGGCGGTGATCGGCCACATCAGCTCGTCGGCGACGCTGGTCACCGAGCCCGCGTACGCGAACGCGCAAGTTCCGCTGATCGTGCCGACCGTCACCGACGACCGCATCACCGCGCGCGGCTACCGCAACGTGTTCCGGCTCCCCACCAAGGATTCCGACGAAGGCAGCCTCGTCGCCGCGTACGCCATCACCACCGGGTCGAAAGCGCCGCACGTCGTGACGCAGGAGACCGACTACGGGCCCGACGTCGCCACCTCGTTCGTGCGCCGCGCGAGCGCGCTGCACGTCAACACGGAAGCGACGGTGTTCTCCGTCGACAAACCCGATTTCGCGAAGGCCGCGAACGCCGTGCTGAGCCACAGCCCCGACTGCGTGGTGCTCGCCGGCAACGTCGACGACATGGGGCCGCTGCTCCCCATGCTGCGCGCGAAAGGCTACACCGGACGGTTCGTGGGGACGCAGGGCTTCTTCGACGCGCAAACGCTCAAGCAGTACCCGAAAGAAGCTGAAGGGCTCGTCATCTCGACGACCGTGCCGTACTATCCGCTCGCGCCGACGGCGCTGCGCGACGTGCAGGAGTACCAGTCCCACTACGGGTCGCTGACGCCCGTCGCGGCGTTCGGCTACGCGGCGGTCCAGCTCATCCGCGCCGCGGTGCGGCGGACCAACGCGGCGAACCGGCTCGCGCTGATCCGCGCGATCGCGAGCGGCGGCGCCTACGACACCGTGGCCGGCTCGTACACGTTCGGCCCCACCGGCGACGTGCTCGATCCCAACTGCTATTTCTACCGGATCACGAACGGGAAGTTCGCCTACGAGCGCCAAGCGCACCCCACCGGTTTCATGCTGAAGTAGGGGGGCACCGTGACGACGCTCTTCACGGGAAGGGAGTCGCTCCGCGTCCGCGGCGAGCGCGTGACGTTCGTGTTGACGCTGTGCTCGCTGCCGGTCACGGTGATCGTGCTCGGATGGCTGCTGCAGCATCAAGTCACCTCGCAGGAGGTCGTGCTGCTGCTGATCGGTGCGATGCTCTACGTCGCGTTCGCGCGCGGCCGGCTGCTGGGCGGCGGGCTGCGCATCCACACCGGGCAGTTCGGCGACGTCCACGCTGTGGTCGACGAGTGTGCGCGGATGATGCGCATGCCGACGCCCCACGTGTTCATCCGCGACGACCCGTTCGTGCCGGTCGTCGCGATCGGGATCGGCGACCCGTACGCGATCGTGATCTCGGCGCAGTTCGTCGAGCACTTTCAGCCGGACGAGCTGCGCTTCTTGATCGGGCGCGAACTCGGGCACATCGCCTCGGGCCACACGCGCTACACGTCGCTGCTCAGCTCGAACGGCCGCGAGAGCGGCGTGATCGCGCTCGCATTCGGGGCGTGGCTGCGCAAGATCGACTTCACCGCCGACCGCATCGGGCTGCTGTGCTGCGGCTCGCTCGAGGCGGCGATGCGCGCGACCGCGGTCTCCGCGTTCGGGGCGGTCGGCCGCCGCGTCGAGCTGGGCGCGTTCGCGGGCCAGCTCAAGGAGCTGCATGCGGAGCCGTCGCTGCGGATGGCGGAATGGACGGCGTCGACGCCGTACGCGACGAACCGCATCGCCGCGCTGCATCGCTTCGCGCGCGATCCGCTGTATCAAATGTGGGCCCATCGGTTCGCCGAGAACGCCGGCGCGCCGCCGGTAAGCGAATCGCGCGAAACGGTCTACGCGAACTTCTGGCGGCGCGCCGGTGCGTTTCTCATCGACGGTTTCGTGATCCGCACGCTGGTGCCGATCGCGCAGGCGCTCGGGACGAAGCTCACGTTCACCGAGGTCGACGCGAAGAAGCTCGCCACGAATCCGAATGTTCCGTCCTGGCTCGACGGTATCCTGAAATCGATGGGCGCGGGCCACACTCGCATCACGATCAACAACGACGCGCTGCTTTGGCTTGCGCTCGGGGTGTATGCGATCATCCTCGTCGGGCTCGTCGGGCAGACGGTCGGGATGATGGTGCTCGATCTGCGCGTCGTCAGCACGAACCGCGACGGCCGCGAGGGGCGCGTCGGCTTTTGGCGCGCGATCGGCCGGTATGCGGCGCTCGTCGCAGGCGTGTTCACGCTCATCGGATTGTTCACGATGTTCCGGCGCATCCAGCCGTACGAGAAGTGGTCGCGCACGCGGCTCGTCAGCGGGAGCGCCGCCGTTCGATCCTAGAGCGGACGGCCCGTCGGGCGCGGCCGGCCATCGGTCGCCGCCGGTACCGCCGGAGCGGGCGCGTCGGGCCGCAGATCTCCGTGCATGGTCGGCATGCGCGCGGGTTGAGACTGCGACTGCAGTTGCGGCTGCTGCGTCAAGCCGTCGCGAGCTTCCGTCTTCGGATCGGGTGTCGTCTTTGCATTCGGGTCGACCTCGTGCGGCTCGACGCCGATGCGCGAGCCATGTTTCTCAGCGTACACGCGGGTGAACTCCGCGCCGAACAACAGGATCATCGACGAGTAGTACACCCACAGCAGCAGCACGAGCAGCGAGCCCGCGGCGCCGTACGCCGACGCGACGCCGGCTTTCCCCAAGTAGAACGCGATCGCGGCCTGCCCGATCACGAACCCGACGGCGGTGACGAACGCGCCGGTCCACACGTCGCGCCACTCGATCTTCGCGTCGGGCAGATACTTGTACATCAGCGCGAACAGCAGCGTGATCAGGCCCAGCGACACGATGATGTTGACGAGCCCGAACACGAATCCCGCGCCGGGAAAAGGCAGCGCGTGCGAGACGTACGTCGATACGTACGCGATGATCGCGTTGAGCGCGGTCGTCACCAGCAGCAAGAAACCGATCGCGAGCAACATCCCGATCGACGCGAGCCGGTCGCGGATCGCGGCCCAAATCTTCTTCTTGGGCGGCTCGACGTGCCACACGGTGTTGAGCGCGTCTTGCAGCGCGGCGAACAATCCGGCCGCGCCGAGCAGCAGCGTCACCCAGCCGATGATCGAAGCGATGAGCCCTTGGTGCGGCTTGTTGTACGCAGTCGACACCATCCCGCGCACCATGTCGGCCGCTCCCTTGCCGGCAGAGCCTTGGATCGCGGCGAGCATCTTGTCCTCGACGGCGCCGTGCCCGTGACCGGTGCCGTTCGCGACGCCGAGCACGTAGCCCGCGACCGCGATCACGATGATGAACAGCGGCGCGATCGCGAAGATCGTGGTGAACGAGAGCGCCGCCGCGAGGCGCGGCGCCTTGTCCGCATTCCACCGCGCGAACGTTTCTTTGACCATCCCGACGTCGAGGTGCAGCGCCATAGCCGGCCTATCATACCCGCGTTGCACGATTCCCAGCCGCAGCGGGTACGCTATGCAGACGCTCGCAGAGCGAAAGGAGACGGATTCGCATGGCGGAGCACAGCGCGGCGGTCACGGTCAACGCCCCGGTCCATCAAGTCTACGCACTCTACACGCACTTCAACGACTACCCGAAGTTCATGACGTTCGTCAAAGAAGTGACGTACCTCGACGACGAGCGCAGCCACTGGGTCGTCGACGTCGCCGGCAAGCACGAGTGGGACGCCGTCAACGAAGACTGGATCCCCGACCGGCAGATCGGCTGGCGTGCGGTCGACGGCGTGAGCAACCACGGCCGCGTTACGTTCGAAGGCGTCGGCACCGACCGCACGCGCGTGACGGTGGACGTCAGCTACGATCCGCCGGCGGGGCTTCTCGGCCAGCTCGGCGAGCTGCTCGGCGCCGGCGGACACTTCGAAGGCCGTTTGCAGCACGATCTGCAGCACTTCGCGACCATGGTCGAGCAGGCGCCGCCCGGCGCGCTCGATCCGACGTCGTCCTCGTACCTGTTCCACGCCGACAGCGCCGCGGCGAAAGGCCAGACGACGGTGGCGCAAGACGAGTCGATGGGTTTGGTGAGCGGCGACGTGGATCGCGAGACGATCGCGACGACGCCGAGCACGACCGACGTCGCGCGGGACGACCCCGCCTAGGGCTTCGGCTGCTGCTGGTTCTCACCGTCGGCCGACGCGTCGGGGTCGAGGGCCTCGGTCGACGCCACGTCCTCGCGATCCCCGGGCGTGGGCTGGCGCTCTTGCGTGAGGTCGTCCTGATAGAGATCGCGGCGTTCCATCTTCGCACCGTACCCCCGTGCTGCCCGCGGAAACCGGCCGTGCGCTTTTGCGGTCACCAGATGGCGTGAACGCGATACGCATCGACCGCCTGGGCGGTCCCGAGGTCCTTCAGCTCACCGACGTCCCGGTGCCGTCGCCGGGCGCTGGTGAAGCGCTCGTCCGCCACGCCGCGAGCGGCGTGAATTTCATCGACACCTACCTGCGCACGGGGCTCTACAAGCGCCCACTGCCGTTCATCGTCGGCGCCGAGGGCGCCGGCGTCGTCGAAGCGGTCGGCGACGGCGTAACGGATCTGAAAGCGGGCGATCGCGTGGTGTACGCGCAGGCGCCCAACCTCGGCGGCTACGCCGAGTACAACGCCGTTCCGGCACGTTTGCTGGTGCCGATTCCAGACGGCGTCGACGACCGCGACGCCGCCGCGGTGATGCTGCAGGGCATGACCGCGCACTACCTCGCGAACGACACGTTCCCGTTGCGCGCGGGACACGTCGCGCTCGTGCACGCGGCGGCCGGCGGGGTCGGCGCGCTGCTCGTGCAGCTCGCGAAAGCGAAAGGCGCAACGGTGATCGCGACGGCCGGCACGCCGGAAAAGGCGCAGCTCGCGCGCGACGCGGGCGCGGATCACGTCATCGAGTACGCGACGACCGACTTCGCCGAAGCCGCGCGCGCGATCGTCGGCGAGCACGCGGTCGACGTCGCGTACGACTCGGTCGGCAAGGACACGTGGGAACGCAGCTTGAGCCTGCTGCGCCCGCGCGGGATGCTCGTGGTCTACGGAAACTCGAGTGGTCCGGTGCCGCCCGTCGAGCCGCAGAAGCTCGCAGCGGCCGGCTCGGTGTTCTTCACCCGCCCGACGCTGGTGAACTACATCGCCACGCGCGACGAGCTGCTGACCCGCGCGCAGGAGCTCTTCGACGCGATGCGCGACGGCAAGCTGCACGTGCGCATCGGCGCGACGTACCGGCTCGCGAACGCCGCGCAAGCGCACCGCGACCTCGAATCGCGCAAGACGGTCGGCAAGCTGCTGCTGATCCCGTAACCCGTACGTCAGAGATTCGGCGCTTCGACGCCCTCGGCCGTGACGTCGTCGGCTTGCGGCGTGCCGTGCGCGAGCGTGAGCGGGATCACGCCGCCCCACACGCTGCCGTCGCGGTCGTCGTCGGGTTCGGTCGGCGGGCCGGTGCGGACTTTCGCCGAGACTCGGTCGAGCGCGATCGCCACCACCTGCACCGCATCGAGCTCGCCCTGGGTCATCCCGCGAATGACGGGACGGCGCCCCGGGAGCAGCTGGTCGACGACCCCGTCGAGCAACCGTATCTTCTCATCGAGATCCGCGACGATGCGCGCGGTGCCGTGCACGACGGCGGAGCGATAGTTCATCGAGGAGTGAAACGCGCTGCGCGCGAGCACGAGGCCGTCGACATGCGTCACCGTCGCGCACACCGGCGCGCCGTTCGCGAGCGCCGACAGGATGCCGGCTTTGACCGAACCGTGCAGCACCAGCTCGTCGCCGACGCGCGCGCACGCGTACGGCATCACGACGGGCGCGCCGTCGACGATCGCGCCGACGTGCGCGACGTACGCCGCATCGAGGATCGCGTGGACGTTCTCGCGGTCGTAGCGCGCGCGGTCCGCGAGGCGGCGCACGCGAATGTTCGGCACGGTCGTGGAGCTCATCGTGCGATCCTACGCGACCGGGGCGATCCGGTCGAGGGCCGATTCGCCGCTCCCGCGGGGTGCCGCACCGTCGCGAACGCGCGCTCCAGCCGCTCGACGGCGCGCTCGATCGCGACCGGGCCCGCCGCTGCGAAAC
>JALZBE010000641.1 GCA_030947665.1 Vulcanimicrobiota bacterium
TTCATGCATCCACGGTACCGGAGCGCGGCGCGCGCCTCTATCCGTGACGGTACCGAGGTTGGCGTGCCTCGGTACGGAGATTACGGCGCCGCTACCCCGGTCTCATCGAGCAGGCGCGCCAGCGCCATGCGGTTGGAGACCCCGAGCTTGCGGTAGATCGCCGCGATGTGCGTCTCCACCGTGCGTTCGGAGATCACCAGCGCGTCGGCGACGGCACGCGTCGGGCGGCCGGCGGCAACGAGCCCCGCGATCTCCCGCTCGCGCGCCGTCAGCGTCGACTCCCCGCGCCGCCGCGGCGCCGCCGTCCCTGTTTCCGTCAGGCGGCGGACCTCGCCGAGGGCGCCGATGGCGCGAAACAGCGCGACCGCGTCCGCCGTGCGGCCCGCGAGCTCCAGGGCGAACGCCTCTTCCACCCGCCAGCCGGCGGTGCGGAACGCGTCGGCTGCGGCTTCGGCGAGCGCGACCGCCTCGTCACGGCGGCGGCGCCGCAGCGCCTCACGCGCGTCGGCGAGCGCGAGAAACCCGCGTGCCGGAAAAGCACCGTCGTGCGCCGCGACGGCCGCCAGCGCGTCGCGCGCAGCGGCGCGAACATCGGGTTCGCCGCAGCGGCTCGCAGCGTCGTGCAGCCAGTACGGCGGCGACGCCTGCGGCGTGATCGTGAGCGCTTGCGCGACGAGGGTCGCGGCGTCAGCGGTGCGGCCCGTGCGCAGGAGCTCGTGCGCGAGCGCGCCCGCGAGCACGTCCGTGGACGGCGCCTTGTCGGCGATGGCAGAGCGCACGCGCGCCGACGCATGCTCCAGAAAAGCGTCGGGGTGGGAGCCGCTGAGCGTGTACCTGCGCAGCGTCGTCGCGAACGCTTGCTGGATGACCGTGCCGATGTCATGGCGGATCGCATCGACGTCGGCTTGGTGCCGTTCGGCAGCCGAGTTGTCGCCGGCGAGCAGCGCGCACAATGAGGCATTTTGCGAGAGCCAGGCGACGAAGCGCAGGTTCTTTGTTGCGCGCGCGACGACGAGGCCTTCGTCATAAAGCCGGCGGGCGACCGCGACCGCACCGTACGTGAGCTCCACGTTCGCGTGATTGTTCAACGCCCGCACGAGCACGTCGAAGTCCGACTGCTCGCGGGCGATGCGCTGCGCCTCCGCAAATCGGTCGCGCGCCTCGTCCGCGCGGCCCAGCAATCCCAAGCACGACGCATAGTTGCCGGCGAAGCGCGCCGCGGATGCGACGTGGGCGCGTGCGGCGAGGCCGTCGGCGCGCTGGAGATGCACGAGCGCTTCCTCGGCGCGGCCGCGCGCGCTCAGCAGCCCCGCCGTCATCGTTTCGGCATCGAAGCGGAGCGCCGAGTCCTCGTGCTCCAGGCGCTGCACCACGGCCAGCGCCTCGTCCACGCCGTCGTCGCGGCGCCCCTGCTCGAACAGCAGGTAGGCTTTGCGCAGCGCGAGCCGGTTTGCATCGGGATCGCGGCCGTGCGCGTCGATCGCGATCGCGAGCCGGTCGACCGCGCTGGCGACGTCGCCGGTGGCGTACAGCGATTCGGCGGCCTTCTCGGCAAGCAGCGCGCGCTGCGCGCGATCGGTCGCGATGTCGCACGCGCGCACGTAGTGCCGCGCGGCGTCGGCATACGCGAACAGCGCGACCGCGTGATCCCCCGCGCGTTCGTTCCAGCCGATCGCGTGCTCGACGTCGTGCGCGCGCCAGGCGTGCTCGGCGATTGCGGTCACGTCGAGCGGCTCTTGGGCAGCGAGCGCTTCCGCGACGTGCGCGTGGAGCGTCCGGGCCTCGGCGCGCAGCAACTCGGCATACACCGCCTCGCGCGTGAGAGCGTGCCGGAACGCGAACGCGTCGCCGCGCTCGTCGCCGGGTTCTTCGATGATGAGCTGCAGGTCGCGCGCGCGCCGCAGCGCCGCGAACACCGCGACCGGAGCGACGCCGGTCAAGCGCGAGACGAACTCCGCAGAGAAGCGGCGGCCCAGCACGGCGGCCTGCAGCAGCACGTCGCGGTCGCGCTCGGCGAGCGAGGCGAACCGCTCGCGCACGGTGACACGGATGCTGGCGGGCACCATCACCGCGCTGCCGTCGCGGGCGCTGCGCTCGAGCGCGCCGCGCAGCAGCTCCTCGGCGAACAGCGGGCGTCCGTCGGCGAGCTCGCGGATGCGTTCGAGCGCCGCTTGCGGCAGCGTGCGGC
>JALZBE010000642.1 GCA_030947665.1 Vulcanimicrobiota bacterium
GCCCGTTCGCGAAGTCCATCCGCACGAAGCGGCCTTCCGCGTCCATGTCCTCCATGCCCATGCCGCGCACGATCCGCTCCGGCTGCTGCTTGGCGTAGATCGCGACGCCGGAGTAGCCTTTTTTTTGCGCGTCGACGAACGCGTAGTTGTAGCGCGTGAGATCCAGGGCCTCGGGCGGCAGCTGGTGCTCCTGCGCCTTGGTCTCCTGAATACACACGACGTCGGGGTCCTGCGCATCCATCCACACGAAGAAGCCCTTGCGGGCGGCCGCTCTAATGCCGTTTAAGTTACAGGTGATGACTCGGAACACGATGCCGAAGATTGAGCCCGGAAGCTTCCCGATCCCTCGCGAACGCGACGCGACCGTCCGGGTCGGCGACCGCACCGTCGCGCTCACCAACCTGCACAAGGTGTTCTTTCCGGCGACGGGCGCGACCAAGGGCGACCTGCTCCAGTACTACGCCGACGTGTCGCCGTTCCTGATCCCGTGCATGCAGGACCGCGCCCAGGTGATGAAGCGCTGGCCCAACGGCCAGACCGGCGAGTTCTTCTACATGAAGCGCACGCCGCCCAACGCGCCGCCGTGGCTGCGCACGTGCTCGATCGAGCACGGCTCGGGCAGCGTGATCGCGTTCCCGATGATCGACGACCTCGCCTCGCTGCTGTGGCTGGTGAACCTGGGCTGCATCGATCTAAACGAGTGGTACTCGCGCTGCGACGACACCGACCGGCCCGACTACCTGCACTTCGACCTCGATCCCGTCAAGGGCGGCGGCACGTCGTTCGCGACGGTGCGCGCTTGCGCGCTGCACGTGCGCGACGCGCTGGTCGACCTCGGCATCACGCCGTACGCCAAGACGTCGGGCTCGGCGGGGATTCACATCTACGTGCCGCTCGAGCGCGGCCCGCTGCAGAAGGAAGTGTGGACATTCGCCAAAGCGTTCGCGCAGACGATGGAGCGCTTGCATCCCGACGTGATCACCGCGGAGTACCGCATCGCGAAGCGCCCGGCCGGCCGCGTGCTGGTGGACTACAACCAGAACGCGTGGGGCAAAACGCTCGCGTCGGTGTACTCGGTGCGCGCGACGCCGCGCGCGACCGTGTCGACGCCGGTGACGTTCGAGGAGATCGAAGCGGGGATCGAGATCGAAGACTTCCGGTTGGACAACGTGCGCGACCGGTTCGTCGAGGTCGGCGACTTGTGGGCGCCGCTACAGCAAAAGACCGGCCGGCTCGACATGACGCGGTTCATCCCGGAGAAGCCGGTGAAAGTGCCGCGCGGCGCAAAGCGCGCGCCGGCCGCGGACGGCTGATCCCGCGAGGATCGGCCGACGTTCTTCGAGCTCCATTCCGACTTGCCGCGCGAAGGCCCGGGCGACGACGCCTCGACCAAGAACGCGTTACGGCTCCTACAAGGTATTCCGGACCGCCCACGCATCCTCGACATCGGCTGCGGTCCCGGCGCGCAAACGCTCGTGCTAGCTCGGCGCTCGAGACGGAGCGTTACCGCAGTGGACGTGCACCAGCCGTTTCTGGACGAGCTGATGCGCCGGGCACATGAGGTCAAGCTCGCGGAGTATATCCGGCCGGTGCGCGCGTCGATGGACGCGCTTCCGTTTGAACCCGAGTCGTTCGATATCGTATGGTCCGAGGGCGCGATCTATATCATGGGCTTCGAGCGCGGTCTGCGCGCATGGCAGCCGCTCGTGCGCCACGGCGGGTACGTCGTCGTGTCCGAGCTCAGCTGGCTCGTGCCCGATCCACCGGCGCCCGCCCGTGCGTTCTGGGACGCAGAGTACCCCGCGATGCTTTCGGTCGCCGACAACCGCGCAACGATCGAACGCTGCGGATACGAGCGCGTCGCGAACTTCGTGCTGCCGAAGTCGGCGTGGCTGTTCAACTACTACGAGCCGCTCCTGCGCCGGATGGACGCGTTCGAGCGCGAGCACGCCGGCGATCGCGTTGCAGTGAATCTCATCGCGCACCAACGCCGCGAGATCGATCTCTTCCACACGCACGGTGACGCGTACGGCTACGTGTTCTATCTGATGCGCCGCCCGTAACATATTGAATTCCGTGCGCTCGCAGCATTGATACGAACGCATGTTCGTGCTATAATTTCGATAGCGATATCATCGCGATTTATCATGAAAGCGGCCCGGCCGGTGTTCGAAGCACCGACCGAGC
>JALZBE010000191.1 GCA_030947665.1 Vulcanimicrobiota bacterium
GGCTCAGGGTGCAGAGACAGGCTCAGGGTGACAGCGATAGCTAAGGTAGACGCCGTGACCACGCCTCCGCGACCCGAGCTGCCGAAGACGTACGATCCCGCCGAAGTCGAGCCGCGCCTGTACGCGCGCTGGCTCGATTCCGGCGTCTTCCACGAGGAGCCCGATCCCGCGCGGCCGCCGTTCATCATCTCGATGCCGCCGCCCAACGTCACGGGACGCGCGCACCTCGGCCACGGCTCAACGTACACCGCGCAGGACGTCCTCACGCGGTACCACCGCATGCTCGGCGAAAACGCCAACTGGATCCCGGGTCAGGACCACGCCGCGATCGCGACGGAGACCGTGCTCATCCGCGAGCTCGCGAAGGAAGGAGAAACGCGCGAGTCGCTCGGCCGCGAAACGTTTCTGGCGCGCGCTTGGCGTTGGCGCGAGCAGTACGGCGGCGAGATCAACGAAGCGTTCCGGCGGCTTGGGTTCGGTCCCGACTGGGAGCGCGAGCGCTTCACAATGGACCCCGGCTTGTCGGCCGCGGTCAACAAGGTGTTCGTCGATCTCTACAACGACGGCCTGGTCTACCGCGGCACGCGGCTGGTGAACTGGGACCCGCAGGCGCATTCGACGCTCTCGGATGCCGAGGTCGAAGACGAAGAGCGCGACACGTTCATGTGGCACATCCGCTATATCGCGGAGAACGGCGGCGAAGGGCTCGTCATCGCGACGACGCGGCCCGAGACGTATCTCGCGGACGTTGCGGTGGCCGTGCATCCCGACGACGAGCGCTACCAGCATCTCATCGGCAAGAACGTCGTGCTGCCGATCGTGGACCGCGCGATCCCGGTGATCGCCGACACGGCGGTCGATCCTGCGTTCGGCACGGGCGCCGTGAAGGTGACGCCGGCGCACGACATGACCGACTACGAGATCGGCCAGCGCCACACGCTGCCGATGCCGACCGTGATCGATTTCGACGGCCGCGTGGCGGCGCCGATCTGGCGCTACGACGAGACGCCCGAGCGCCGCGCGCCGATCGACGCCCAGGCGGAGAAGATGCACGCGTTCGTCGGCTTCGACCGGTTCGAAGCGCGCAAGCGCATCGTCGACGAGCTACGCGTGCTCGGTGCGCTGGTGGACGAAAAGCCGTACCGCACGACGTTGCCGCTGAGCTCGCGGACGCACGTCGTGATCGAGCCGTTGCTCTCGCTGCAGTGGTTCGTCACGGTAAAACCGCTCGCGCAGCCGGCGCTCGAAGCATATCGCAGCGGAGCGCTGCACTTCGTGCCGGAGCGCTTCGGCCGCACCTATGCCGCCGGGCTGGAGAACATCCGCGACTGGAACATCTCGCGCCAGGTGTGGTGGGGCCATCAGATCCCGGTGTGGTATACGCCGAACGACGACGTCGTGGTCGCACACGACGAAGAGGAAGCAAGACACATTGCGCGCGAGCGGTACGGCAGCGGCGAGCTGCGCCGCGATCCCGACACGCTCGACACGTGGTTCAGCTCGGCCTTGTGGCCGTTCTCGATCCTGGGCTGGCCGAAGCGTACGCCCGAGCTCGATCACTGGTATCCGAATCAAGTCATGGTCACCAGCCGCGACATCATTTTCCTGTGGGTGACGCGCATGGTGATGCTCGGGCTGCGTTTCGCCGGCAAGATCCCGTTCGACACGGTGTTCGTGACGCCGCTCGTCTTCGACATGCACGGCCGCAAGATGTCGAAGTCGCTCGGAAACGCGATCGACCCGATGGACGACCTCCTTCCGAAATACGGCGCCGACGGTACGCGCTTCGGCATGCTGCGCCAGATGCGCCTCGAGTCGCAAGAGCTGCGCTTCGACGAGCGCTACTGCGACGAAGCTAAACGCTTCGCGACCAAGCTGTGGAACGCGCTGCGCTACACCTGCGCGCTGCCCGAAGGTCTTCCAAGCGCGTTGGTGCTGCCGAAGCACGACAAGCTGACGCCGGCCGACAAGTGGATCCTCACCGAGCTGCGCGCGTGCGCGGAGACGGTGACGAAGGCGTACGACAATTTCACGTGCGGCGTTGCAGCCGACACGCTCTTGCAGTTCGGCTGGTACACATTCTGCGACTGGTACGTCGAGGCGACGAAGTCCGAAGGCCAGCACGAGACGCGCGCCGCGGTACTGTCCTTCGTGCTCAACACGTTCGTGCGCGCGATGCACCCGATCGCGCCGTTCGTCACCGAGGAGATCTGGCAGACGCTTCCGCACGATGGCGCGACGATCGTCACGGCATCGTGGCCGGACCTTGCCGAGATCCCGTCATTTCCGGACGACGCGGCCGTGTTCAGAGCGGTGATCGAGAAGATCGACCAGCTCCGCAACGCGCGCGCGGAGTGGGCCATCGCGCCCAAGGACTGGATGCGCGTGGAGATCCCGGCCGCGCTGGCCGCCGAGCGCGGCATCGTCGAGCCGATCGCGACGCTCGCGCGCGCGCAGATCACCACGTACGACGGCGGCGACGGCAGCTTGCGCGACCGCATCCTCGCGGTGCGAGCCGTCGCCGACACCGCGAAATTGCGCGAGCGCTACACGCGCGAGATCGCGCGCTTGGAATCCGAGGTTGCGCGGTCGGAGAAGAAGCTCGCGAACGCAAGCTTCGTCGCAAAAGCGTCGGCCGACGTGGTCGCGGCCGAGCGCGCGAAGCTCGACGAGTACCGCCGCGAGCTTCAACGAGCTCGCGACGCACTGGACGCACTCGGCGACTGACGTACGGCGCGGTTATCTACCGCGCCGGGGCAGCCCCCGCGGCAACCAGACTCGGTTCGGCTTCGTCCGCGCCGCGGCCCGGGATCGCGCGCGTCTGGCGCGGGTCCAGCTTCTCGCCGCAGTGGCCGCACACGAACTGCGGATCGGCGCGGTGCTCGCAGCTCGCATGCATGAGCACGACGGGCGGCCCGTCCTCGGCGTACCAACGATCGCCCCAACCGAGCAGCGCCAGAATGACCGGGTACAGGTCGCGGCCCTTGGCGGTGAGCCGGTACTCGACGCGCGCCGGGCGCTCCTGATACGGACGCTCCTCGAACACGCCGTGCTCCACGAGTCTGCGCAAGCGCGTCGCGAGGATGTTTGGTGCGATGCCGAGCCGCTCGACGAAGCCGTCGAAGCGGCGTACGCCGCGAAACGCCTCGCGGATCACGAGCAGCGTCCACCACTCGCCCAGCACGTCGAGCGCGCGGGCGATCGAGCAGTTCATCTCGTCGAAGCTGCGACGCTTGGCCATTGCGACCACCTCCGTTGAAGGATTCATCGACGCTGCGGTCCGAAGTTCCTTGCATGATGCAAGTCACCCGCGAACGCCTCGTCACCTGGGAAGACCCGCTCGCGTCGTCGGGCGCGCTGCGCGAAATGTCCGGGCTGGAGGCGATTCGCGCCGTTCGCGACGGGCGGGTTGCGCCGCCGCCGATCGCACGGCTCATGAATTTCACCCTCGTCGAGGTGGAGGAAGGCCGCGTCGTGTTCGAAGGCTATCCCGGCGAAGAGCACTACAATCCGATCGCCGTCGTGCACGGCGGGTTCGCGCTGACGCTGTTCGACTCGGCGATGGGCTGCGCCATCCACACAACGCTGCCGCACGGCGTCGGCTATACGACGACCGACGTGCACGTGCGTTTCATCCGCGCCATCACCAAAGACACCGGGCCCGTGCGCTGCGAGGCGAAGGTCGTGCACGTCGGGCGCTCGACCGCAGTCGCCGAGGCGACATTGCGCGACGGCACCGGCCGCACGCTCGGCACGGGCACGACGGGCTGCGCGATCTTGCGCCCGTGACGCCGCGGCGGCGCTGAAAGCGGTCCGGCCGAAGGCAAAGCCCGACCGGCACGACGAAGGGCCGTTCGATGCAGACCGCGGTGGCGAGGCGACGCGTGCTGATGTCGCCCGACGAGATCGACCGGGCGATCGCGCGCATGGCCCACCAAATCGTCGAACCCGAGGACGCCCAGGATGGGCTCCTCCTCATCGGGATCCGCCGCGGCGGGGAGGCCCTCGCCCGGCGTCTCGCGTCGAAGATCGCCGAGATCCGGGGCTCGCTCCCGCAACTGGGCTTCCTCAATATCAACCTCTACCGCGACGACGACGTCGCGCGCGAGCTGCCGGAATCCGAGATTCGCAGCGGCATTACGGGCCAGACGGTCGTGCTCGTCGACGACGTGCTCTACACCGGCCGCACCGTGCGCGCGGCGCTCGACGCCGTGACCGACCTCGGCCGCCCGCGGGCCATCCGCCTCGCGGTACTGATCGACCGCGGGTTGCGCGAGCTGCCGGTCCAGCCCGACTATCTCGGGAAGACCATCCCGACGAGCCGGCGCGAGCACATCGACGTTCTTCTCGCCGCGCAGCGCTCCGACGCCGACGTGGTGACCGTCCACGACGAGGACCGTGCCGCCCCGTAGCCTGCTCGACGTCGACGACCTCACCCCCGACGAGCTCGTCGCCGTCCTGGACCGCGCGATGGCGTTCCGCGACGCGCTGCCGCCGCGGGATCTGTGCGCCGGCGTCCCCGTCCTGAACTTGTTCTTCGAAGCGTCGACGCGCACGGCGACGTCGTTCACGCTCGCCGAGCAGCGCGTCGGCGCCGACGTGATCTCGTTCGCGCCCGGAGCATCGAGCCTGGGCAAGGGCGAGACGATCGCCGACACGGCGCTGACGTTGAGCGGCATCGGCGTGCGCGTCATCGTCGTGCGCCATCCCGAGTCCGGCTTCGCGCGCCGGCTCGCCGACGCGTTCGACGGCCATGTGATCAACGCGGGCGACGGAACGCACGCGCATCCCACCCAGGCGCTGCTCGACTTGATGACGCTGTACCAGGAGTTCCGGCGCTTCGACGGCTTGCGCGTCGCGATCGTGGGCGACATCCTGCACTCGCGCGTCGCGCGCTCGAACATCGTCGGGATGCGCGCGCTGGGCATCGACGTCACGCTGGTGGGTCCGGCAACGCTGCTCCCGCGCGACTTCGTCGCGCCGGGCGTGCGCGTCGAACGCGACCTCGATGCGGTTCTGCCGCGCGTCGACGCGGTGATGATGCTGCGCATCCAGCGCGAGCGCATCGAGACGGGTCTGCTGCCGACGCTCGACGACTACACGCAGCGCTTTCAGCTCAACCGCGGGCGCCTGCGCTCGCTGCGCGGTGACGCGATCATCCTGCACCCCGGACCGTACAACCGCGGCGTGGAACTGACCGACGACGTCCTCGACGACCCGCGCTCGCGCTACGTCGCGCAGGTCCGCAACGGCGTGTTCGTCCGCATGGCCGTGCTGGATCTGCTCGTCAACGGGGCGCCGGTGCCGGCGTGAAGACCTTGGTGCGCGGCGGCCGGCTCATCGATCCGGTGCAGGGCATAGACGCGGTGCGCGACGTGCTGATCGAGAACGGCTTCGTGTCGCGCATCGGCGAGCACGTCGACGACGGCGACGCGCGCATCGTGGACGCGTCGGGTGCGATCGTCGCGCCGGGTTTCATCGACATGCACGTGCACCTGCGCGAGCCGGGTCAGACGCACAAAGAAACGATCGCCACCGGGACGGCGGCGGCGGTCGCCGGCGGTTTCACCGCAGTCGCGTGCATGCCGAACACCGAACCCGCGCTGGACTCGGCCGCGATCGTCAGCGAGGTCCTACGGCGTGCCGAGGCCGCGGGGCTGGCGCGTGTGTACCCGGTCGGCGCGCTGACGCGCGGCCGCGCGGGCAAAGAGCTGGCGCCCTACCATCTGCTGTGCGACGCGGGGTGCGTCGCGTTCAGCGACGACGGGTCGACCGTGCGCGACGCGCGCGTGCTGCGCAACGCCGCGCGCTACGCCGCCGATCTGGACTACGCGTTCATCTCGCACTGCGAGGACGACGACCTCAAAGGCGACGCGGTGATGAACGAAGGCCCGTCGTCGATGCGGCTCGGGCTCGACGGCGCGCCCGCGCTGGCCGAGGACGTCATCGTCGCGCGCGACCTGCTGATCGCCGGCGACACCGGCAAGGCCTGGCACATCGCACACG
>JALZBE010000192.1 GCA_030947665.1 Vulcanimicrobiota bacterium
GTACAGCGCCGGATTCGTGGTGCACGACCTCGAGCGGCCGCACGTCGTGCGTTATCGCTCGCAAACGGCGGTGATGGTGCCCGAAGGCCCCGACGAGACGCACGGCATCGTGAACAACGTCGTGTTCCCGACCGCGCTTTGCGAGATCGGCGAACGGTCGTACGAGATCTACTACGGGATGGCCGACGCGCGTATCGGCCGCGCGCACGTGCAACTGGCGCCGCCGTTTGCCGCCGCGGAGGAGTCCGCAGCATAACACGTCATGTTTTCGCGGGCCTCCTCGGGGTATCGTGACGTGATTGAATTGATGATGGGCCCGTGCTGTCGGGGGACCCGCGCCGAAGGCGTGGGGGCCAGGATTCCGACGATGTCGGAACCCACGAACGGAGTTCGTCGGCGCTCCGCGCCGGGGTGCTTCGCACCCGCCCCGGGCGGAGCGCCTTGTGACCATCGGCGGCACCCTGCGGGCCACGTTCTCGCCGGACATCGGGATCGATCTGGGGACGGCCAACACGGTCGTCTACTCGCACGACGCCGGGATCCTCGTGAGCGAGCCGTCGGTCGTGGCGTACCGCGCCAGCGACGATGCGATCGTCGCCGTCGGCAAGGCCGCCAAAGAGCTCGACGGCCGCACGCCCGGCCGCATCCGCGTCGTGCGGCCGCTGCGCGGCGGCACGATCTCCGATTTTCGCGGCGCGCACACGCTGGTCAAGACGCTCGTCGACCGGGCCATGTCGGCCCGCCCCCGCGTCGCCCCGCGCGTGATCGCGTGCGTGCCGGGCTGCGCCACCGACATCGAGTGCAAGGCGGTCGAAGAAGCGATTCGCGCCGCCGGGCCACGCACGACCGAGTTCGTTCCGCAGGCCGTCGCGGCGGCGGTCGGTGCCGGGCTCGACATCACCGGGACGCGCCCGGCGATGGTGATCGACATCGGCGGCGGCACCACCGAGATCGCCGTGCTGACGCTGTGCGGCGTGGTCGCGATGAGCTCGATCAAGGTCGGCGGTGACACGTTCGACACGGCGATCATCAACCGGCTGCGCCACGAATACTTCGGGATCGGGCCGCTGACGGCCGAGCGGTTGAAGATCGAGCGTGGCTACGCGGGCCGCTCGCCGGGCAGCGAGCCGTACGTCGTCGCCGGCACCGACATGCAAAACTTGCGGCCGGGAAAGCGCGCGGTCGACGAGACGCTGGTCGCCGAAGCGATGCGCGACGGGATCGATCGCATCGCGCGCGCCGCGTGGGCCATCCTCGAAGCGACCCCGCCCGACCTCGCGGGCGAATTGATGGAATCGGGCATCGTGCTCACCGGCGGCGGCGCGCTGATCCCGGGCCTCGCAGGCGAGATCGCCGCGCGCACGAACGTGCCGACGACGGTTGCCGACGATCCCCTCGGATGCGTGGCGCGCGGCGCCGGCGAGATCCTTGCGTCGCCCGATGTGCTTGAACGGTTGCGGCCGCATGCGGATCGGCTGACGAGGTGGTACCAATCCTTACGAATCGGGATGAGAGAAAGCTATTCGCGATAGTCGGGACGGTCGTCGTGGCCGCCCTCGTCGCGCTTCTCCAGCTCGATTTCGCGCGCGCCGGTAGAACGTCGCCGTTAACGGCGACCGTCACGGCGGTGAGCACGTACCTGCAGCTCGCGGCGTCGGCCGTGGTCAGCGGCGTGCGCGGCGGGTTCGCGGCGGTCGTGCGCACGCCGGGGCTCGCATCCGACAACGACCGACTGCGCGGTGAGAACGCGGTGCTGCGCGCGCAGAACGACGATCTGCGCGAGCGGCTCGCGCGCGTCCCTGCCGCGGACGATCTCGCGGCCGCGAAGCTTGCGCACCCGGACGGCGTCGAAGCGACGGTGATCGGCTACGATCCGGAAGCGTCGATGCGCATCGTCACGATCGACCGCGGCACCCGGAACGGCGTCCGGCGCGACGACGGCGTCGTGACTGGCGCGGGCGTCGCCGGCCGGATCGTCGAAGTCGGGCCGTTGTCGTCGAAGGTGCTGCTGGTCACCGACGCGACGTCGAAGCTCCCGGCCGTCGTGCAGCACGGGCGCTGGTGGGCCATCGCGGTCGGAACGTCGACGCGCGTGAAGCTGCAATACGTCTCGCAAGACGCGAAGCTGCGCGTGGGCGACCGCGTCGTCACCGGCGAAGGCCGGTCGTTCCACGCGGGCGTGCTCATCGGCCGCATCAAGCAGATCGAGCCCGTCTCGGCGGGCGCGCTCGATCAGACCGCCATCGTGCAACCTGCCGCCGATCTCTCGGCTTTGTCGCATGTCGTCGTTCTATCGCAGAAAATATAGGAGCATCGAGATCTCCGTCGGCCCGGCCTATTGGCCGGTGTTCGGCTGGACCACGCTGCTCGCGTTCCTGCAAACGGTCGTCGTCCCGCTGCTCGCGTTTCGCGGTGCGGTGCCGTCGCTCGTCACGATCGCCGTCGTGCTGTATGCGTCGCGCGCCGGAGCGCGCCGCGGCGCGCTGCTCGCGCTGCCCGCCGGGATGTTCGAAGACATCTTCGCGGGGACGGCCGGCGGCTGGACGATCTCGACGACGATCGTCGCGCTGCTCGTCGGCCTGTTCTCGCGGCGCATGTTCGCCGACGGCGCGTTCGTGCCGGCCGTGTTGTGCGGGCTGGCCGTGCTCGTGCGCGATCTGATGTTCTGGTCGATCATGCGCATCGAAGGCTTTCCCGCCGGGTTCGCCGTCGCGCACCTGCACACGTCGCTATGGCGCGCGCTGCTCACGGCGCTCGTCGCGTTCGGCTGGCTCGTCGTGCGCGGCCGGCTCGTGACCGACAAGACGACGATCGAACGGTACGGGTATACCTGATGGCGGCCGTCGAGCGTCTTTCCGGCGAGCGTCCGGTGCAACGCGTCGTCGCGTTCTGCGCGCTGCTCGCGATCGCGCTCGTCGTGATCGTGGTTCGGCTCGCGCAGGTGCAGCTCGTGCAAGGCGAGACGTTCGCCGCGGCGGCGCGCGCCAACCAGATTCAAGTGATCCCCGTCGCGGCGCCGCGCGGCCTCATCGTCGACCGCCACCGCACCGTTCTGGTCCGCTCGCGCCCATCGTTCGTGTGCGCGCTGATCCCGTCGGAGATCACCGACATCGACAAGACGCTCGCGACGCTCTCGGCGGTGCTGCGCGTGCCCGCCGCCAAGCTGCAGCAGCGCTTGCTGCACCATCACGGCAAGAACTACCAGAACTTCGACGAGGTCAAGACGTACGAGCCGTACGGTCCGGTGATCCTCGCCACCGATCTCACGCCGGCGCAGACCGCGCGGCTCGCGGAGACGCAGAGCGAGCTCTCCGGCGTCGACATGGAAGAGCAGCCCGTGCGCAACTACCCGTACGGCAAGACGGGCTCGCACTTGTTCGGCTACGTCGGCGTGATCGACGAAGACGAATACGAAAAGCGCAAGCGCCAAGGCTACTCGCCCAACGACGTGACGGGCAAAGACGGTCTGGAGAACTGGTACGACAACAATCTGCACGGGCGCGCGGGCGGCCAGCAGGTCGAGGTGAACGCGTCGGGCGCGCTCGTGCGCCGGCTCAAGCAACTCGATCCCATCCCGGGCGACACGCTGGTGACGACGATCGACTGGCGCTTGCAGAAGATCGTCGAGAAGAACTTGCGCGCGGAGCTCGCGAAGTGGGGCAAGCTGCGCGGACAGCGCCTGTCGGGCGCGGTCGCGGTGATCGATCCGTCCAACGGGGGCGTTCTCGCGCTCGCGTCGATGCCGGAGTTCGATCCCAACGAGTTCGCGACGCCGATCGACGAGAAGAAATACGCGCGTCTGATCGACGACAAACTCAACCCGTTATTCGACCGCGCGATCGGCGCCGCGTCGCCGACCGGCTCGACGTTCAAGATGGTGACCGGCACCGGTGCGATCTCCAGCGGCGTAATCCAACCGAACCAGGTGCTGTACGACTCGGGCGCGTGGAATTGCCACGGCGTCCGTTTTACCGACGTCGCCGCGGGCGGGCTCGGAACGGTCGGCTTCGTGCGCGCGCTCGCGGCGTCGTCCGACGGATACTTCTACCAGCTCGGATTTCGCCTCGGGCACGAGCGGCTGCGCTATTACGCGACGCAGTACGGGCTCGGCTCGCGGCTCGGTGTCGACCTGCCCGGTGAGTTCGGCGGCAACTGGCCCACGGAAGAGTGGACGCAAAAAGTATACCACCTGCATCTCGAGCCCAGCGACATGTGCCAGCTCGCGATCGGACAGGGCGCGATGCAAGCGACGCCGCTGCAGATGGCCAACGTCACCGCGACCGTCGCGAACGGCGGCACGCTGTACCGCCCGCACATCGTGGACAAGATCGTCTCGCCGCGCGGTCGTGTGCTCAAGACGTTCCAGCATGAGGTGATTCGCAGAGTGAACGTGACCGCGGAGTCGCTGCGCGAAGTGCACGCCGGCATGGACAAGGTCACGGATCCGGGCGGCACGGCGTACGGGCTCGCGATCGCCGGGCTGCCGTTCGGCGGCAAGACGGGGACCGCGGAAACCGAAGGCGGGCACGGTGCGAACACGACGTGGTTCGTCGCATACGCGCCGGCGAAGCATCCGAAGATCGCGCTGGCCGTCTACATGGAGAAGTCCGGCGGTTACGGCGCCAGCGTCGCGGCGCCGATCGCGCAGCACGTG
This sequence comes from Vulcanimicrobiota bacterium, assembly GCA_030947665.1. Classification (GTDB taxonomy): domain Bacteria; phylum Vulcanimicrobiota; class Vulcanimicrobiia; order Vulcanimicrobiales; family Vulcanimicrobiaceae; genus Vulcanimicrobium. The sequence goes on from JALZBE010000192.1 coordinate 4,655, forward strand.
ATCGCGGAGTATTTCGGGCGGCACATCCCGCCGATTTGATTTACGTCAGGAGCTCGAGGACACGGCGGATCTCGTTGGCGCCTTCGTCGATGCGCGCGACGAGGTTGTTCTCGATGACGTCCTTGCGGTTCGCGCGCTGAAGGCCGTACGCGGCGGCGAGTGCGACCGTCGTGTCGGCGTCGTGCAGGGCGCGTTCGAGCAGCGGCGTGTCCGCACGGCGCGATGCGCCGTCGACGGCGGCATACCGTTCGGCGACGGCGTCCGACGCGTACGCGCGCTGCAGCGTCGGCGCGACGACGTCGGCGGTGCAGTGGCCGAGCGATTCGAGCGCCGCGACGCGCAGCTCGCCGGTTTCTTCGTCGAACGCTTTGGCGAGGATGCTCGCGCACCATGCGTCGCCGACGATGCCCAAACCGTCGATGACGCGACGGCGTTCGCCGTCGTCCAGCACGCCCGCCGCGGGGTCGACGAGCGCGGGCCACGTGATGGCGTGCGCGACGATCTCCGGGAGCGGAGCTGACTGCGGTTCCCAGGTGGCGTCGGGCTCGCCGAGCCGCATCGTCTCGACCGGCGTCACGGCGGTGACGATAGGCTTCGACGTGTCCGGCAAGAAGCGCGAGATCGCGATCAGCCCGGCGCCGACGACGAAGAAGAAGACTCCGAAGATCAGGAACTCGCCGTGCGGAAGCTGGACGGCGAGCACTTACGCTTTTGCGGCCGCCGCTTCGAGCACATCGCGCAACGCCGCACGTACGTCGCGCAACGCTGCATCGAGTGCTGCGTTCTGCGTCCCGGCAAGGACGCGGTGGAACTCTTCGTTCGGCAGCGCGGCGACGTTGGTGAACGTCGAGATCAGCGCGCTGCGATACGCATTCATCGCTTCGCCGCCCGGCGGCGTGACGAACGTCGACGGCAGGAGCTGCGCGAGGATGAGCCACGGCCGCGCGCTGCCGAGCGGATCGGATTCGAGCGCGCTGACGAGCGGCACCAGCCGGTCGACGTCGATCGGGCCTTCGAGCACGACGGTCGCATCGCCGGCGCTCGTCTCTTCCGTCGGCTGCGCGTCCTGCAGCGACCGCACGAGTTCGACGAGCGACAACCGGCTAACGCGGTCTTCGAGATCTTTTCCGGTCAGCGCGTAGCGCGGCATCCGCATCTTGATGAACAAGCGGTCGACGACGCCGCGCAACGCCTCGCGCTCCGCTGCGAGCTTGCCCGGCACGTCGCCGTTGACGCCGACGAGCGCCGTCGGCAGCAGCGTGCGAATCGCGAACAAGTGCGTGATCAGCCCGCCGTAATCGGACTGTTCGAGAAAGCGCAGCGCGCGCTCGAGCGCATCGTGCGCGAACAC
>JALZBE010000643.1 GCA_030947665.1 Vulcanimicrobiota bacterium
ACGCACGATCGCTCTGCGCGAAACGAATCAACTCGTTGTAGTTTTCGATCTGCAGCGCGCGCAGACGTTCGCGCTCGGCGCCGTCGAGATCGTGCGCGACGAGCGGCGTCGGCCCCAGCCGCGTGGCCTGCGCGCGCAGCACGAACAGCTCGCCGCCGGTCATCCCGCTCGCGAGGTTGCGCCCCGTCGACCCGAGGATCGCGACGGTGCCCTTCGTCATGTACTCGCAGGCGTGATCGCCGGCACCCTCGACGACGATAGTCGCGCCGCTGTTACGCACCGCGAGCCGCTCGCCGGCGGTGCCGCGCACGAACGCGTCGCCGCCGCGCGCGCCGTAGAAACACGCGTTGCCGATCGCGGGCTCGTCCGCGCGTCCTGCGCCGCGCACGATCAGTACCCCGCCGCTCATCCCTTTGCCGACGCCGTCGTTCGCATCGCCGTCGATCTCCAGCCCGAGCGGCGCGGTGAGAAATGCTCCGAAGCTCTGGCCCGCGCTGCCGCGGTAGCGATAGGTCGCCGGCGCGACGTATTCGCCGCGCGCTTTGCGCATCACGGCGTCGTACGCCATGCGCGCGCCCACGGCGCGATCGGCGGGTGCGATGCGCTGCGTGCCGCCCGCGATCGCTTCGTCGTCGAGGTGCGCGTCGTCGACGCGCGCGAAATCGAGCGGCGCGCGCGTTTCGGGCAGGCGCAGCACTTCGTCGAGGTCGACGCCGCGCGCGCGGTCGTCGCGCGGGCGCACCAGATCGCTGCGGCCGTGCACTTCGTCGAGCGATCGCGCGCCGAGCGCCGCGAGCCGCCGCCGCACGTCGCGCGCGACGTACCGCAGGAACGTCTCCGCGTCCTCGGCGCTGCCGGGAAACTTGCCGCGCAGCGCCGCGTCCTGCGTCGCGATGCCGACCGGGCACGTATTCTGGTGGCACTGGCGCGCGTAGATGCAGCCCAGGGCGACGAGCAGCGCGCTGCCGAAACCGAACATGTCGGCGCCGAGCATCGAGGCGAGCACGACGTCACGGCCGCTCTTGAAGCCGCCGTCGACGCGCAGCTTGACACGCCCGCGCAGGCCGTTGGCCACCAACGTATGATGCGTCTCCACGAGACCGAGCTCCCACGGCAAACCCGCGTGCTTGATGGAGCCGAGCGGCGAGGCGCCCGTGCCGCCGTCGTGTCCGGCGATGTGCACGACGTCGGCCCACGCCTTGGCGACGCCGCTGGCGACGAAGCCGATCCCCGACTGCGCGACGAGCTTGACCGCGATCTTCGCCTTCGGGTTTGCACGGCGCAAGTCGTAGATGAGCTGCGCGAGATCTTCGATCGAGTAGATGTCGTGATGCGGCGGCGGCGACACGAGCGACTGGCCCGGCGCGGCGCCGCGCAACTCCGCGAGCTCCGGGGTCACTTTGAAGCCGGGGATCTGCCCGCCTTCACCCGGCTTCGCGCCTTGCGCGATCTTGATCTCGAGCTCATCCGCGGTCGCGAGATAGTCTTCCGACACGCCGAAGCGTGCCGACGCGACTTGCTTGATCGCGTTGAGGGTGCGCGTTGCGTCCTCGCCGCCCTCGCCGCCGTTGCTGCGCGCGCCCGCGATTTTCGCGCCGAGCGCGACCGCTTCGTGCGCCTCGGGGCCCAGGGCACCCAGCGACATCGCCGCGGTGACGAAACGTTTCAGGATCGCGTCTTCCGGCTCGACGGCGTCCAGCGCGATCGGGTCGCCGATCGGCACCGGCTCGACGAGGTCGCGCAAGGTGATCGCGGGGCGCGCCTCGAGCGCATCGGACAACGCGAAGAACGCCGCCTCATCGCGCGCGACGATCGTCTTCCGCAGATTCTTCAGCAGCGGCGGATCGAACGAATGGCGCACGCCGTCGCGGCGATAGCGGAACAGGCCGCGCTGCGGGAGCTCGGTCACCTCGCGCGCGAGCGCATCCCAAGCGCGCAGATCTTCTTCGAGCTCGTCGAAGCCCAGCGACTGGACGTGGACGGCCATCCCGGGGAAGCACGTCTCCACGATCTCGCGCTGGAGGCCGACCGACTCGAACGTCTGCGCGCCGACGTACGAGCGCAGCGTGCAGATGCCGAGCTTCGCGAGGATCTTCACCAAGCCGGCGCGGAGCGTCTCCAGCAGCGCGCTCGCGGCGCCGGTTTCCGCGACGGCCGCGCGCGCGGCGAGCCACGGCGTCATGACG
>JALZBE010000644.1 GCA_030947665.1 Vulcanimicrobiota bacterium
AGCGCGACGTCGCCGCCCGGAAACGCGCGTTCGAACGCGGCGATCAGCGTGGCCGTGTTCTTGCGCTCGTCGTGCGCGCCGACGTGGAGCACGTACCGCCGCCCGCGCAGCTCGGCGGGCAGCGCATCGGTCGTGCCCGTCGCGAACACGTCATCGACCGCCAGCGGCGTCACGACGATCCGTTCGGGATCGACGCCAAGCCGCTGCTCGACCTCGTCCGCGGTGAAGCGCGACTGCACGAGGATGCGGCGCGCGGTGTTCGCGGTGGCGAGAAAGGGGTTCTGCTCGATCGCCCGCTTGCGCGCGTCGTCGGACGGAAACGCGAACGGCGCGGCGTCGTGCACGGTCGCGACCGCAGGCACGTCGGTGCGCAAGAACGTGCCGTTCCACGGAAACCACATGACGTCGGCGTCGCGCGGCACGTGCCGTGCGACCTCGACCGCGCCGCCGCCGAGCGCCTGCGCGACGGCCGCGCGCTTGGGGAAGAGATCGCGCACCACGAACGTCCAGCGAAAGCGCTCGTCGCGCATCGCGCGCGACAGCACGGCGCGCGCGTAGCGCCCGATCCCGCGGTCGTCGCGCGCGAGGTTGTGCGCGTCGACCGCCACGTGGACCACGTTCAGCCGCGGCCCTTCGGGCATTCGGCCAGGTCGGTGAAGCCGTCGGGTCCGGTGTGCTTCACGATGTACAGGATGAGCGGCGGAAGGTTCGTCGCGGCGCCCACGGGCGGCAGCTGCATCGCGATCGTGAAATCCGGCTTCTTGAGATTCGTGCTCGACCACGGGTCGGTCTGCTCGCCGTTGGGATACACCCACTTGTACGGAAACTCCGCGGTCTCGCTGTGCCCGTCCATGAAACTGACCGTCGCGCGCACCGTCTCGTACGCCGTGCCGTTCGAATAGCGCGGCGCGTCGTGAGGCAGGAAGGTGACCACGCCGCAGGGCGTCTCGGCATTCACGGCGCCGTTTCCGTTCCCGCTGGTACCGGTGCCGTTCCCGCCCAGGCCGCCGCCGGTGCCCGGAACGTTGCCGCTGCCTTGGCCGGTCGACGTGCCGGTGCCCGCGCCCGCCGCCTTCGGGTTCGCGTAGGTTCCGCTCGATGCTTTCGCGATCGCCTTGTGCGCGCCGCCGCCGTGACGGCGGGCCGGCCGGCCCTTCGCGCGGCCTGCGATCTGCTGCACGGGGGCGATGGTGGCGCGCGGCGGGGGCGTGACGCGCGGCTCCGGAGTCGGCGGCGGCGTGGGGCGGGGCGTGGGGGTCGGTTTTGGCGTCGGGCGCGGTGTCGGGCGCTCGAAAACGATGCGCGTCGCCACCGCGTCACGCTCGGGGTCGTCCGCGGGGCGTTGGTTGTGCACGAAACCCAGAAAGATCTCGTGCAGCGCGATGGCGAGCGCGACCGCGACGATCATGCGATCGCGGTGGCGCTGGAAGTCGATCACTGTCAGCAGTCTTCGGTCGAAGAAAAGAGCCATCCCGGGCGGGATGGCTCGCTCGTCGTTGCTCCGGTCAGCTCGCGCCTAGGACGGGTACGCGCCGTACGTGCGGTAGTACCAGTTGCGGAATTGCGTTTCGCTGGGATAGTAGCCGTACCGGTGGTAGTAGTACGAGCGGTACGACGACTGACGCCGCGCCTGTTCGCGCTGTTCGTTCTGCTTGATGCGCTTCTTGTGATTGTAGTTCGTGATCAGAACGGCCGCTGCCGCTCCACCGATGATGATGTTGCGCGTGCTTGCCGCACCGTCGGCCAGCGCCGGCGCCACCGCCCCGAAGGTCATCGTCGCGGCGAGCGCGCTCGCCGTCAGCAATTTCGAATTCATAGCGTCTCCAGTTTTCCCCAGGCGGGGAATGATTACTCAGGCTCAACGAGATGCGGCGTCCGTGAGGTTCCCCGCAGATGTGACACCAGTCGCACGCTTGAAACGCCGGCGCAGGCCTCGGGGGCGCGAGCGCGAAGCGGGCGAGCCGTGACCCAGCCGATCGAATCGCTGATCCGGGCGATCCCTGATTTTCCGATCCCCGGAATCTTGTTCCGCGACATCACGCCGCTGCTCGCCGATCCTAAGGGCTTCAAGGCGACCATCGATCTGTTCGTGGACCGCTTTCGCGACGCGCGGATCGAGGCGGTCGTGGGCATCGAAGCACGCGGTTACATGCTCGGCGCACCGGTCGCGTACGCGCTGGGAGCG
>JALZBE010000193.1 GCA_030947665.1 Vulcanimicrobiota bacterium
CCGCAACGCGGTGCCGCCTGCCGGACGCGGCGCGCAGCCGCCGTCGAACGGCCGTTCCGTCGTGCTCCCGGGCGCGGTCGCGCGGCGCGCGTCCACCGTCGCGCTCAGGACCAGCGTTCTCGTCAGCTCCGCGACGTACGAGCCGTTCGGCCCCATCACCTCGCTCGCGTTCGGCAACGGAACGACGCAAACGATCAGCTACAACCAGCGCTACCAGCCGACAGAGAACAAGCTCGTGGCAGGCACGACGACGCTCGCCGACTACCAGTACGACCACGACCCGGCCGGAAACGTTCAAAGCATCAACGACGTGCTCGACCCCGACTACAACCGCTTTTTCGTGTACGACTCGCTTAACCGGCTGATGAATGCGAGCAGCGGGCCGAAGCTGTGGGGAACCGACAGCGCGAACGGCTACCGCTACGACGACCTGGGCAACATCGTGAGTACCCAGCTCGGCACGTCGCATACCGCCGCGTTCACCTATGCCACGAACGCGCAGGGGGCGAACTTACCGCTCATCTCGTCGGTCGTCGAGAACGGCGTCGCGAGCAACGTCGCCTACGACGCGATCGGTTCCGAAGTGAGCGACGGAACGAACACCATGGCGTACGGCGCGCGCGAGCTGCTCGGTTCGGCGCTGCCGAACGTCACTGCGTACAGCTACGACGGTTTCCGGCGGCGAGTCCAGACGCAAACCGCGAACGCGCAGCAGCGCGTGTCGCTCTACGACGGCGACAACCGGCTCCTCGCCGAAAGCGCGGCGAGCGCGTCGCCGTCGGCCGTTGCCTATGATTACGTCTACTTCGGGGACCGTCCGATCGCCGAACTCGATGCGAACGCGACGCACTGGACCTTCGGCGACCATCTGGGGACGCCGCTCATCCAGACCGACAACACCGCGAGCATCTCGTGGCAAGCGGAGCACGAGCCGTACGGCCAGGTCTTCGCGTTGCGCGGCACGGACACGCACCAGCCGCTGCGACTGCCTGGCCAGGAAGCACAGCAGTTCGACACCGGCGCGAACGGCCTGAACAGCTTGAGCTACAACGGCGCGCGGTGGTACCACCCCGGCTGGGGGCGGTACAGCCAGGCCGATCCGCTGCGCATGGCGGCGGGACCCAACCCGTACTCATACGCGAACGGGCGTCCCACGGTACTCGGCGATCCGTCCGGCGAGTTCGCAACGGTCGCGGGAGTCGCCACCTGTCCGATCGGTGCATTGCTGAACCCGATTTGTGACATCGGCCTGATTTCGCTGGTCGCCGTGGTCGCCGTGGTCGCCGTCGCGGCCATCGCCGCCGACCAAATGGCATCACCTCCCGTGGCACAGCAGCGGGCTGCAGTGGATGCTGCCGTCGCGCAGTCTTGCCCGAATCCGAACTACGATCCAAACTGTAAGGACAAGATCGACAAGTTGACCAAGCTTGCCGGTGAGATGACTTGGCGACACAAAGAGATGCTTACCGACCACAGGGATCTCTTCAATAAAGCTTACAGCGTGCCAAATTTTTCGGCCACCGGTACGAATACGACGTGGCTCGGACACCAGAGGGAAATGAGCACCGTGCATGAACGATTCTGGAGGGGCTACACGGACGCAGTGAACGCCGGTTGCCTCATCCCGCCGGACCTGTTCAAATATCTGCGAGAGTGGCCGACCCAGCCGGGGACGGAGCCCCCGGCCGCCATTCCGTAGTTGGTCAGGAGGCCATTATGGCAGAATCAGGTGGCCAGGTTTCGCCCACGCTATTCGACGACATCGAACGCGAGCTGGCGGATATCGATGAACGGCATCATCTCTGGCTGAGCGCACGAACGGAGCTGGACGCGGACGACGACTCACTGCTCATTGTCGTCACCATTCCGGACGACGATCCTTTCGAGCCGACGCGCCTCGACCGTATCTTTGACAGCGTCGAATCCGTCATCGTCTCGCACATGCCGCATGACTTTCCGATATGCGAGGAACGCCCGGCGTGGCTCGTGGTCGTCGAGGTGCCCAGCGGCGCCAGCATCGACTCGACCGAGGGCGGCGAGAAAATCGCGGGCAGAACGGCGCGCTACTCGGACCACGTCGGACCACCCACCCGCCCGTAAGACCGCCGCCATTCCGTAGTTGATCGAGGAGGTCGTCGTGTCAGAATCAGCGGGTTATGTCTCGCCCACCCTCTCCGACGACATCGAACGCGAGCTGGCGGATATCGATGCGAGGCATCATCTCTGGTTGCACGCACGAATCGAGTTCGACGAGGACGACGACACGCTGCTCATCGTCGTCACCATCCCGGACGAGGATCCGTTCGAGCCTACGCGCCTCGACCGTATCTTCGACATTGTCGAATCCGTCATTGTCTCCCACATGCCGCACGAGTTTCCGATAAACGAGGGACGTTACGCGTGGCTCGTGGTCGTCCAGGTGCCCAGCGGCGACAGCATCGACTCGATCAAGGGCGGCGCCGAGGGGATCGCGGGCCGAACGTCGCGCTACTCAGACCACGTCGGACCACCCACCCGCCCGTAAGACGGCCGTCTGACCGGTTGGCCTGAGTCGCCCGGTTCTATGCGATGGCAGAAAAGGAGACGATTGTGGCGCAACCGGTCGGACGCATATCGCAGACACTGGTCGACGAAATCGTACGGGAGCTGGCCGCCGTCAACGAAACGCACCACCTCTGGCTTCGCACACGGACGGAGGCGGATTACGACGATGAACGGCTGCGCATCGTCGTCACGATCCCGGACGACGATCCGTTCGAGCCGACCCGGCTCGCCCGTATCTTCGACACGATCGAATCGGTCATCGTCGCGCACATGCCCCATGATCTTCCGGTGCACGAGGACGACGAAGCATGGGTCGTCCTGGTCAAGGTCCCCAGCGGTGCCGACATCGATGAGATCGAAGGCGGCGAAAAGATTGCCGGCAGAACGTCGCGCTACTCGGACCACGTCGGACCGCCCACCCGCCCGTAAGACCGCCGCCGCCATTCCGTAGTTGATCGAGGAGGTCGTCGTTTCAGAATCAGCGGGTTATGTCTCGCCCACCCTCTCCGACGACATCGAACGCGAGCTAGCGGATATCGATGCGAGGCACCATCTCTGGCTGCGAGTACGAACCGAGCTGGACGAGGACGACGACACGCTGCTCATCATCGTCACCGTCCCGGACGACGATCCGTTCGAGCCGACGCGCCTCGACCGTATCTTCGATAGCGTCGAATCCGTCATCGTCTCGCACATGCCGCACGACTTTCCGATACACGAGAAACGCCTGGCGTGGCTGGTGATCGTCCAGGTGCCCAGCGGCGACAGCATCGACTCGATCGAGGGCGGCGAAAAAATTGCGGGCAGAACGGCGCGCTACTCGGACCACGTCGGACCACCCACCCGCCCGTAATCCTCGCCGCCACTCCGTAGTTGGACGAGGAGGTCGTCGTGTCAGGATCAGCGGGCTATGTCTCACCCACCCTATCCGACGATATCGAACGCGAGCTGGCGGATATCGATGCGAGGCACCATCTCTGGCTGCACGCACGAACCGAGTTCGACGGTCATATCCGACGGCCTGTTGTCCTGATAAATCAACAGGACGCCCGGATGTATTATCGCGCCGACGCCGAGCCGCACGAAATCAGCGCTGTTGAACGTCATGACGGTCCGGTCGTTCTGGCATGCGAACGCGAAGACGGCGGGGTCGTCAGCCCCGCCGCCGAGGACATCCACCGATCGCAGCACATCATGTCCTGCTGCGATCAGCAAGTCTCGCAAATACCGCCCCCCGGCACACTCATCCAGCAGCAGCCGCATCCGTTGAACTCCGCGCTGCTCGGGCGTCCTCCGCGTCCTCGGCGGCAATTAGCGAACGATGCCGATCGCCGTACTCCAGTGCCTCATATGCCGCTTCAACGGGCAGGTCGAAGTCCGCGGCCGCGTCTTCGGGCGTCCACTTCTCGGCGCGCATTCGGCCCAGGAACTGCCCAACGGTAAGACGGCGACCTTTGAATGCAAGTTGCTTTCGCCAAGCGTGCGGGCGCGCTACAAGATATGAATAGTGCAAATCGGGCCTCAATGCTCGTGTGAGTTCGGGAACCGCGTCTGGGTGCTCGTCATCCATCGGCACGACGGCGAGCTTGTATCCCTGACGAATGCGGTCTGCAAGATTTTCGATGATGTCGAAGACGCGGCGCGATGTCTCAGCGTCCCCCCCGCTTCCCATTCCCTCGCCGAGGACGTGCAGCAAGAGCCGGTGCTGGGTGGATAGCTCCAACTGGAGACGGGTTCGGCTTGACTTCGTCATGCTCCAAGTATACTCCACTTCCACTCCATAGGCAAATCCTACTCGGAAAGCGAGCGACGACGCGACCCGAAGTGGCATCATTAGCTTCTCGGAGCGGTGCCGCAGCGCAGGGATCGCATCGCTGCATCGACGTCAATAGCGAACTGGGGCCGCTTTGACAGCTTCGTCATCCAAACGTACTTATCGTGACCGCAACGTGGTGTCACGACAATGGCGGCCAGCACACCGCGTGCATAGTATTCCCGTGCGTCGTTGCCGTTGAGCCGGCGGCTCTGAATGGCGTCGTGCGCGATGGACTTCAGATCAGGATTGTTCCCGAGATAGAGGCGCAGCAACTTCTCGCGCCCTTCGGTGACGGTGTACCACTCCGATTCGAAACGAACATCCTTCTCCATGCTCCATACGGGTGCGAAGCGTATCTGCAACGACGCATCACCGAGGGGTCGCCACCCCGACGAATGCGCCGCCGCGGCGTTACAACCCATGGTGACCCCGACGGCCGCGCCGACAGCGACGATACCGGAGGCGAGAAACGACTGGTACGGGTGTGTCATCGCGCCGCGCTCATCCATCGGTGCGCCTCGGTCGACCGCCTTTCTTGCCGTTCTCGCGCGCAGCGGCGCTCTTTGCCGGCGTCTTTGTCGCTCCGCCGCGTCGCCCGAGCTCTTGCATCCACTGTCGCGTACCAAAAACGCCATCCATGAGACCGCGGACGTAGTGGCTGACGTCGAGCTGCGGCCAATACAAACCCGTTCCCGGACCGGCGATAACGACTGCTCGCAACTGATCGGCAGACGCAGCGGCGAGGCCTTCCAGCAAGTGGCGCGGGAATGCCATGCGTGCTGCGTTTTCGAAGCGGATCGCGACTTCGTCGCTCGCCTCGTCGTAGCGCGCTTCAATGACTCGCGGGCCAGCGTGAAGCCGGCCGCGGGCGATCGCTGCATCGATCTCTGCGTCGGTAGTGACGACCCGATTCGGCGTCTTAGCCAACGTGCATCGCATCCCAAAGAGCGACGAGGTTGACGAAGCGCCGATCCGCAGCGGCGAGAACGGACCTCCGAGCGGTTTGCTCGTTGAACCGCGTCGTCACGGTCTGCAAGATCGACGGTTCCATCCGCAATTCAGATCCACAACCACCTCAGGCCCTCCGATCCCGCCGACAAATCCGTGCACGTGGCGAGGCTCGTGGTCCTGAGGATAGGCCATGAACTTAACGCCGCCATCGTCGAGGCTACTCACCCCGGTCCTCAGTATACCCTAGCACGCTTGGGTTTTCAACGCTCCATCCCCACGTGGGAAAACCAACGAGTTTTCGCCGCCGCGCCGCGAAGGAAACGGGATGGACAATGCCAGCGACGCCGATTTGAAGCAGCTCGTCGAGGATCCCGAGGACGCGCCCCTCGTGGAAGCCGCCGCTGAGGAATCAGACGAGAAAGCAGCAGCACCGACTAGCACGTAGCGAGAGCACGGCAGGCTCGTTCGGCGCAGTCGTGGTCCCCGCACACCAGGCGGCAAACGGGCACGCCTAGCGCCGTTGCGAGGGCCGACAGCACGCGCTTGTCGGCGGACTTGCCGGACTCGAGGCGTTGGATCGTGCCCGAGAAAACGCAGGCTGCTATCGCGAGCTCGTAGACGCTGTAGCCGCGTGCGATGCGAAGGCGCGTGATGCGCGCCGACAGTGGTTCAACCGGGGCGTCTCT
>JALZBE010000194.1 GCA_030947665.1 Vulcanimicrobiota bacterium
CGGCAACGCCGCGCACCCCGAACAACCCCGCGCCGCCGCCGATGGGCGGCACCTCGACGGGGCCGGTCCGGCCGCTGCCGCCGCTCAGCCACCTGCCGATCATCGACTTCGTCCTGACGTACACGCAGCCGGCCTACTACGGCTCGAACGCGAACATCAGGGGCTACGACCCGATCGATCTTGGCGGAACCGTTCGCATCCCGGTCACGCGCAAGCTGAACCTCTTTTTCGACCGGATCACGGAAGGCACGATCAACCAAGCCCTGGAGTGTGTGATCCAGCCTCCCGGCGGACGCCTCTGCTCGAGCGACACGCGCGACATCATCTTGCAGTATCACGGGACCTATGCGTTCGACCGGTTTGTGTCGTTGGACGTCGGTGATTCGTTCCGCCACCGGATTTGGAGCAGCGGCGGAAACGGCGTGAGCACCGTGCCGTTCTTGTGCAACAACAACGGCCAGTCGACGGGCCCGAACTGCACGGTGAGCTCCACCGAGCACCATTTCGCCTACGTCGGCGTGAGCTACACGACGAAACCCATCAAGGAGCTTCTGCGCAGCACGTTCGTGTTCAGCCTCACGGGCGACGCGCAGAACGTCGACCACCATGTCGGCATCCTCTGCAGCGCCGGAAGCCGCGCGCTGGGCGCGAACTGCAACGGGCTCGTCAACGGCCAGGTCGGATTCATCGATCAGAACCCGCGCCAGTCGGTGTACTACGAAACGACGCAAGGCATCTCGATGATCGTGCCGGTCGATCCGAAGCACGGCACGTCGCTGTTGCTCAACGAGCGCTGGGGCGCGTTGAACTTCTACGAGAACGCCGGTTTCAGCGGCACCACCGCCGGTGCCATCAGCGCCCCGTACCGTTGGAACAGCTCGTTCACTGCGCAGCTCAGCAAGCGTTTCAGCCCGGGCTTCACGCTCGCGATGCGGCACTCGGACCTGCATGCGATTCCGCAAGGCGCGCCGTTCCTGTTCCCCAACGCGATCCACGTCGGCTCGTGGGACATCATCTCGACGTTCCACGTCGACACGAACACGTTCTTCCACTGATCTGACCGGACGATCCGATCGGCTATGCGCCCGGGAGCTTCGGCTTCCGGGCGCTTTGCCGTCCGGAGGAGCCCGCGCCAGGCGGCCGAATAGCCGTTCTGGATACCTGGATACAAAATGGGGAGAGGTGCTCTGACCTCCGGGCTCACCACGATCCCGCGCTTCGTCGACGCGGCCGCCGAGCGTTTCGGCGACGCCCCGTTTCTGACGTCCGCGACCGAGCGGCGCACGTTCGCCGAAACGGCCGGCCACGTCGCGCGCGGCGCCACGTGGTTGCACGAACGCGGCGTCACGCGCGGCGACCGCGTGCTCATCAGCGGCGGCAACGCCGTCGGGACGATCGAAGCCTGGCTCGCCGCGGTGCATGCGGGCGCGATCCCCGCGGCAGTGAACCCGGCACTGACCGAGCCGGAGCTGCAATACGTCGTCGACGACCTGCAGCCGCGCGTCGCGCTGCTCGGTGACGCGCAGATCGGCGCGATGCACAGCGAAGCGCGCGACGCCTCGCCCGCGCCGCTACCCGGCGGCGAGCCGGCGGACGCCGCGGCGATCGTGTACACGTCCGGGACGACGAGCCGGCCGAAAGGCGCGCTCGTACGGCATCTCGCCTATGTCGGCGCGGGGCAGTCGATGCGCTCGTGGCTAGGCTTGCGCGATGCCGAGCGGCTGTGGTGCGTGCTGCCGTTCTTTCACATCAACGCGCAGGCGTACTCGCTGATGACGGCGCTGGCGAACGGATATCCGCTCGCGGTGTCGCCGAAGTTTCGCGCGTCGACGTTCTGGCGCGACGCCGCCGAGCTTAGCGTGACCGAGGTCAACCTGATCGGCGCGATGGTCGCCATCCTCGCGCGCCAGCCCGCCGCGGCGTTCGTGCGCGGCGCGCTACGCACGATCTACGCCGCGCCGGCGCTCGAGCCGCCGGAGAACCGCGCGCTGGAAACGCGCTTCGGCGTGCGCATCGTCACCGGATTCGGGATGTCGGAGTGCACGTTCGGCTGCATCGAGACGCCGACGTCGCGCGCCAAGAGCGCGAGCATCGGGCGGCCGCGTACCCATCCGGCCGGTTCGATCCCCAACGAGCTGCGCATCGTCGCGCCGTCGGGCGAGCTCGCGCCGCGCGGAACCGTCGGCGAGCTGCAGTTTCGCAATGCGGCGGTGACGCCGGGATATTGGAACGCGCCGGAGATCACCGAGCGCACCCTGCAGGACGGCTGGCTGCGCACCGGCGACGCGGGCTATGTCGACGGGGACGGCGACGTGGTGCTCGCCGGGCGCTACAAGGAGATGATTCGGCGCCGCGGCGAGAACATCGCGCCGCGCGAGGTGGAGGACGCGCTCGCGCTCCATCCCGGCGTGCAGCAAGCGGCGGTCGTCGGCGTTGCGTCGTCGCTGTCGGAAGAAGACGTCGTCGCGTGCGTCGTGCGCGCACCCGGCGCGGCGGTCGAAGAAGCCGAGCTGCGCGAATTCTGCGCCGCACGGCTTGCGCCGTACAAGATCCCGGCGCGCATCGTCTTTCTCGACGCGTTTCCGCTGACGCCCACGATGCGCGTCGCGAAGGAACGGCTCAAGGCCGAGATCGCGCCGCTGCTCGCGGAGGCGCCGCGATGAGGCGCGTACGGGAGGTCCTCGCCGAGGTGATGCCGATCGCGGTGGTGCGCCATCCGCGGATGAAGGAGGGCATCGTCGACTCGGTGCGGCGCGCGATCCTCGAAGGCAAGCTTGCGCCGGGAACCGTGCTGCGGCAAGAGCATCTCGCGCGCCAGCTGCACGTCAGCCGGACGCCGTTGCGCGAGGCGCTCATCGCGCTCGAACGCGAGGGCTTCGTCACGATCGCGCCGAGCGGCGCGGCGTCCGTGGTGTCGTTGGACGCGCGCGACGCGCTCGAGATCATGGACCTGCGCGAGATGGTGGACGGGCTGGCCGCGCGGCTGCTCGCGCAGCGCGGGATCGGCGCGGAGCTGGACCGCGAGCTCACCGCGCTGGCGAAGACGATGCGTTCGAACGCCGTGCGCGACCAGCACCGCTACCTCGTCGCCAACGCCGACTTCCACGTGAAGATCGTCGAGGCAACCGGTCACGCGCGCCTGCAGCAGTTCGTCCCGCTCGTGCGCATGTCGGCCCAAGTGGTCTACACCCGGCTGCAGAACCAAGGCGGCCGGCTGACGCACTCTGCCGACGAGCACACCCGCGTGCTCGACGCCATTCGCGCCGGCGATGCCGACGCCGCCGAGCGGCTCGCGCGCGAGCACGTTCGCAACGCGGCCGCGCACTGGCTGGAGCGGTAGCGCGCATGCCCTTCGTACGAGCCGCCGATCTCGTTGTTCAATACGCCGTCGACGGCTCCGCGGACGCGTCGGTGGTGATGCTTGCGAACTCGCTCGGCACGAACTTCCACATGTGGGACCACCAGCTCGCCGCGCTGACGCGGTCGTATCGCGTGCTTCGCTACGACATGCGCGGCCACGGCCTCACCGACACGACGTCGTCGAGCGATTCGGCTGCGGACACCATCGACCGCCTTGCCGCCGACGCGGTCGCGCTGCTCGACGCGCTCGCGATCGGGCGCGTCCATTTCATCGGATTGTCGATCGGCGGCATGGTCGGGCAGGGCGTCGCAGCGGCATATCCCGATCGGGTCGACTCGCTCGCGATCTGCGCGACCGGGAGCCGCATCGGGACCGCGGCCACGTGGAACGACCGCATCGAAACGGTGCAGCGCGAAGGGATCGCTTCAATCGCCGAGGCGGGGATGGGGCGCTGGTTCACCGCCCGCACGCGCGCGGAGCGGCCCGAGCTCGTCCGCGGCTTCGCCAACATGCTCACGCGCACGCCGTTGGACGGCTACGTGGGCGGTTGCCGTGCGGTGCGCGACGCCGACCTGCGCGCCGACGACGCGCGCATCCGCTGCCGCACGCTGATCGTCGCGGGTGCCGAGGATCCGACCACGACGCCGGCGATGGGCGCCGAGATGCGCGACGCGATCCCGGGCGCGGAACTGATCGTTTTCGAACACGCGTCGCATATGCTATGCGCGGAGCAGCCGGAAGCGACCAACGCCGCGCTGTTGCATTTCCTGGAGGGCGGACGATGACCGACGAACGGTACGAGCGCGGAATGGTCGTGCGGCGCGCGGTGCTCGGCGAAGAGCACGTCGAGCGCGCGCAGGCCGGCACGACGGAGTTCACCCGCGACTTCCAAGAATTGATCACGCGCTACGCGTGGGGCGAGATCTGGACGCGGCCCGGCCTCGACCGCAAGACGCGCAGCCTGCTGACGATCGCGATCCTCGCGTCGCTCGGGCGCGCTGAGGAACTGCGGCTGCACGTGCGCGCGACGCGCAACACCGGCGCGACACGCGACGAGGTGCGCGAGGCGCTGCTGCACGTGGCCGTGTACGCAGGCGTCCCGGCGGGTAACTCCGCCTTCGCCCACGCCGCGGCCGTGTACCGCGAGCTCGACGACGAGGGCGCGTCATGATCGCGCCGCCGCCGTACGCGCGCGAGCGCGAGGGGACGCAGCCGCCGTACGATTTTCCGGCGTATACGAGCACGATCAAGCGCCATCCCAACCGCGCCTTGATCGAAGCGCCGCACACGCTGTCGGAAGTGACGGGGCCGGCGTTCGACGATTTGTGGTGCGGGCCGAACGCCGCCGACCTCACCCGCGTCGGCGGCCGCGCGGCCGAAGCGCAAGGCCAGCGCATCATCGTGAGCGGGCGCGTGCTCGACGAAGGCGGGCGGGCGGTGCGCGGGACGCTCGTCGAAGTTTGGCAGGCGAACGCGGCCGGACGCTATCACCACGAAAGCGACCAGCACGATGCGCCGCTCGATCCGAATTTCTTCGGCGCCGGCCAAGTGGTGACCGACGACGAGGGACGGTATCGCTTCCTCACGATCCGCCCCGGCGCGTACCCGTGGCGCAACACGCACAACGCGTGGCGCCCGGCGCACATCCACTTCTCGGTGTTCGGCCCGAGCTTCGCGACGCGCATGATCACGCAGATGTACTTCGCGGGCGACCCGCTGCTGGCGACCGATCCCGTGTTCCACAGCATCCCCGACGCCGCCGCGCGCGAGCGTTTGGTCGCCGCGTACGACGCGGAGCTCAGTGAAGCGGAGTACGCGCTGGGCTACACGTGGGACGTCGTGCTGCGCGGCCGCTTCGAAACGCCGCGCGAGGGCGTGCGATGACGCTGATCGCCACGAGCTCGCAGACGATCGGGCCGTTCTTCCGCGAAGCGCTGGATCGCCCGGCATGGAGCGATCTCACGCGCGACGGCGTGGCCGGTCCGGCGATTCGCATCGAAGGCGTCGTGCGCGACGGCGACGGTAAACCGGTGCCCGACGCGCTGCTGGAACTGTGGCAAGCCGATGCGAACGGGCACTACGCGCATGCCGAAGACGTCCGCCCGGTGCCGTGCAAACGACTCTTTCGCGGCTTCGGACGCGCGTGCACGGACATGGACGGGCGCTATTGGTTCACGACGATCGTGCCGGGTGCCGTCGCCGGCGCGGACGGCGCGGTGCAAGCACCGCACGCGAACGTCACGATCTTCGCGCGCGGGCTGCTCAAGCGGCTCGTGACGCGCATCTACTTCGCGGACCACGCGAGCGAGAACGCGCGCGACCCGCTGCTGTCGTCGATCGCGGACGCCGGCATTCGCGCGACGCTGATCGCGCAGCGCACGGATCGGCCGGGCGGGCCGGCGGTGTACCGGTTCGATGTCGTGCTGCAGGGCGCGGGCGAAACCGCGTTCCTGGCGATCTGAGCGCGGCGCAACGACCGTGATCGCGGGCGGCTGGGAGATCTACGGCGAGCTGTACGGCACCGATGCGATGCGCGAGATCTTCTCGGTGCGCCGCCGGCTGCGCGCGATGCTCGACATCGAGGTCGCACTCGCGCGCGCGCAGGCGCGCCTCGGCGTGATCC
>JALZBE010000645.1 GCA_030947665.1 Vulcanimicrobiota bacterium
CCGCGACGCTGCGCGCCGCCGGATCGGCGCGACCGTTCGCCGCGGTGATCGACGACGCGCATTGGGCCGACCCCGTCACGCTGGACCTGCTGCAGTTTCTGATCGGCACGCTGCACGACGCGCGCATCCTGCTCGTGATCGCGTATCGCACCGACGAGCTGACCGACAGCCATCCGCTGCACGCGGTCATCGCCCGCGCCATGCGCGCGCGCCACGTGCAGCGCATCGGGCTGGGACCGCTCACCCAAGCCGGCGTCCACGAGCTGATCGACGCGACGCTGCCCAAGAACGTGCGCATCCCCATCGAGGCGCTGCGCGGCGTCCTCGACCGCAGCGAGGGGAATCCGCTGTTCGCCGAAGAGCTGCTCAAAGCGGTCGTGGACGACCAGCGATCCGGCGTCACGCGATCGACGCTGCCCGACTCGCTGCGCGGCCTGCTGCTCGAGCGCCTGCGCCGGCTCGCGCCGGACGACTCGGCGATGCTCGAGATCGCCGCGCTGATCGGGCGCCGTTTCGGTGCGGCGTTCCTCGCGCGCATCGGCGGCCGCGACGCCGGTTCGCTCGACGCGTTCCTGCGGATGGCGATCGACGAGCATTTCTTGATCGAAGACGCTGCGGAGCCGGGCTGCTTCACCTTCCGCCACGCGCTGACGCGCGACACGATCCTCGACGGCGTTCTCGCCATGCGCGCGCGCGATATGCACGTGCTCATCGCCCAAGCGATCGAACGCGAACCCGACCGCGACGGACGCGTCGTGGAGCTGGCGGAGCACTACTGGCGTGCCGCCGCGTTCACGGAGTGTGCCGGATACGCGCACACTGCGGGCGACCTCGCCAAGACGCGTCACGCCTACGCACAAGCCGCCGAGCTGTACGAACGCGCGCTCGCGTGCGGCGTCGCCGACGAGCGCGGCCTCGTCGCGCTGCATGAAAAGGCCGCGTCGGCGTATGCGTCGCTCGGCGTCCCGCAAAAAGTGCTCGATCATCTGCAGGTCGCGGTCGATCACTACAGCGCGACGTCCGACACGGTAAAGCTCGTAGAGGTGTACATCGATCTCGCGCTCGCGCTGCGGCGCACCGCGCAGACCGACCGCGCGTTCGCCGTGCTGCGCCAAGCCTCGGAGCTGAGCCTGGCGATCCACGACGACGACCTGCTGACACGCATCGCCGTGCAGCTGGCGCTGCTGCACACCGTCGCCGAAGAATGGGCCGAGGTCGAAGGCGCCCTGCGCGCCGCGGAGCCGGCCATCTCGCACGCCGGTTCGCGCGACGCCGTACGGTTCTACAGCGCGCGCGCGGCGCTTCAGCTGGCGAAGCACGAGCTGGACGGCTGGCAGCGCGATTCCGAGCTCGCCGCGGACATCGCGCGCGCACACGGCGACCCGACGCTCGTCACGTTCGCGCTCACGAGCTACGGTGTCGATGCCCGCAAGCTCGCGCGGTTCGACCTCGCGTCGGCGTCGTTTCGCGAAGCCGCCGAGGCGGGCAGCGCGCACGGTCCGCTCTACGGTGTGACGTTCGCCCGGCTCGGATACGCGAACGTGCTCTATCTGACCGGCCGGCTGCGAGAAGCGCGCGCCGAGATGCTCGAGGTTCTCGCCGACGTCCACGAATCCACGACGATCAAGATCCTCGTCGCGCAGTTCGGGATCGCGCTCGCGATCGCGCTGCGGGACGAGACGCTGGCGGAGCGGTGCTATTCGCCCGACTTGCTGGAAGCGGCGTTCTCGACCAACGAGCCGATCCAGTACGCGCCGCTCGCGGCGACGGTCGCGGAACACCAGCTCGCAAACGGCGACGAAGCCGCCGCCGTGACGCTGCTCGAGCGGATGCTGGCGTCGCTGCCCGACGGCTGGAGCGACTGCGAGGTGCTGCTGCCGGTCGCGGTGTGCTGTTTGCAGGCCGACGTCGAGCGCTCGCGCGCGCGGTTCGACGAGACCCCCGATGCCGCTAGCAACCCGTTCGAAGGCGCGTACCGCGAGCTGTTCGACGCGTATGCCGCCGCGCGGTTCGGCACGCGCGACGCGAAGCTGCGGCATGCGAAGACCGCCGCCGCCATGCTGCACCGGCTCGGCATGCCGCTGCTCGAGGCCGAGGCGTACGAGTTGGCGGACGAGCCGGCGCGCGCGGTCGCGCTCTGCGAAACGATCGGCGCGGCCCGGTTGCCGCGCCGGCT
>JALZBE010000646.1 GCA_030947665.1 Vulcanimicrobiota bacterium
CCGCCGCTGCGCGACGCGCCGCGCACCTCGAGCGCGCCGGTGCCGCTGACGCCGGCGGCTTTGAGCACCGCGCTGTCGACGAGGATCGACTGCGCGCCGGTGTCGAGGATGAAGAACCAGTCCTTGTTCGCGATGCGCACCGTGGCGCCGACGTGCCCGCCGCGCTCGACCAGCGGAATTGTGTGCACGCGATCGGTCGCCAGCAACCGCGGCGCGAGCGGGGCGAACGACGCCGGATCGACCGGCTCGTCCAAACGCACCGATGTCGTCTGCTGCACCGTGTCGAAGCGGTGGTCGCCGTCGGTGAGCGTGTTGCGAAACGCGATCTTGCGGCCTTTGACGTCGCGCCAGTCGGCGTAGTCGATGTACGACGGCCCGTCGCCGTCGAGATATTCCAGCCGCAGGGGCAGCCCGCTGGCCGGGTCGATCCACAGCGTCTCCGGCTCGCCACCCGTCGCGTTGACCTCGAGCCGCCACGCCTTGGTCCCGCCGGCGTCGCCCCAGCCCACGAAGCGCGTGAGCTCCGGGTGCTTCACGAAATCGCCGGAATCGATCAGATCCTCGGTCAGCGCGCGGCGGCGCAGGTAACCGCGAAGCTCGCGCACGTTGCCGTTCGCGTTGCGCACGAACACCTTGTCACCCAGCCGCAGCGTCGTCTCGTGGCGCGGCCCCAACTGCTCGTCCTGGCGTTCGTTGACACCGTCGCGCACGATTCGATACGTTCCGGTCAGGCCTTCGCCGCTCAGCGTCCCTTCGGCCGCGAACGTCTTCACGTCGTCGGCGTGCGTCGCTTTGTCGTACGCGGCGAGGATCGTCGCAACGGGCACGTCGACATCGCCCGCGCGCTTCGCAGCGGCAGGTGACGCGAACAGCGCGAGCGCGACGCTAACGGCTGCTGCTGCTGTACTTGTCGAACGAAGCCAGGACGTTCTGCACGTAGCTTCGCGTCTCGGCGTAGGGCGGGACGTCACGGTATTTCTCCACCGCGCCCGGGCCCGCGTTGTACGCGGCGATCGCGAGGCGTTTGTCGCCGCCGAAACGGTCGAGCAGGCCGCGCAGGTAGCGCGCGCCTCCCGCCACGTTTTGCGCCGGGTCGTACGCGTCGCGAACGCCGAGTGACGCCGCGGTCTCGGGCATGAGCTGCATGAGCCCCTGCGCCCCGACCTTGGAGGTCGCGTTCGCATTGAAACCCGACTCGTTCGCGATCACCGCTTTGATCAGCGCGGGATCGACTTGCCACGTCGAGGCGTTCTGCTCGACGAGCGCGTCGATCTGCGCGGGCGGTACCGGCGCCGGCGCGCCGCGGCCCGGTGCGTCATCGCCCCCGGCCGCAAGGCCGAGCGCGGGATTGGCGGGCTTGAGCGCGGCGGCGAGCGCGTTCGCGAAGCGCGGTGCACCGGCGGACGCCGAAACGGCGACCGGCGAGGGCAGCGTGCTTCCCGGTGCGGGGGCACCGGTGATCTCGGCGATCCGGTTCTGGACCGCGGAGATATCAGCGAAGACGTCCATCATTGAAGATTATCGGCGAGTCGGAGGAGCTCCGTGAGCGTCTGGTGCGGTGGACACGGCGCCGGCCCCTGGCGAAGAAAGCGCTCCACCGCGCTTTCCTGGGCGACGCAGCGCGCGAGGAACGGGTCGGGCGAGCTCACCCCCAGCGACCGCGCATCGCGCGACTCGTCCAGCGCCGCGACCGCCGCCTTCAAGACGCGCGCGGCGGCCAGATGCTCGGGCGACGCGACCTCCGCCAGCGTGCGGCTGGCGCTGCGCGCGACATCGATGGCCGGAAAGTGCCCGGCTCGGGCTAGCCGGTCGCTCATGACCAGATGGCCGTCGAGCGCGGCCCGAGCCGCTTCGGACACAGGATCGTGCTCGTCTGGACCGTCCGACAGAACGGTGGCGACCAGCGTGACACTGGCGGCGCCGGAGGCGCTGACACTGGCTGCGTCGGAGGGGCTGACGCCGACGGCGCCGGCACGTTCGAGCAGCCGGGCGAGCAGCGCGAAGACGCTCGGCGGATAACCGCCGCGCCCGGCCGGCTCGCCGAGCCCGAGCATCACTTCGCGCGCCGCGGAGCAGATGCGCGCCAGCGAGTCGACGACGAGCAGCACGTCGAGCCCGCGCGCCCGGAGCGCAGCCGCCTGGGCGAACGCGACCTCCGCGGCGCGCACGCGCTC
>JALZBE010000647.1 GCA_030947665.1 Vulcanimicrobiota bacterium
GCGGATCGCTTCGAGCGCGGCGATCACCGTCTCGATCCGCGCTTCGTACGCGATGCCGTCGTCCGCGCCCGCGAACGCGCGGAACTCGCCGATGTCGGTGCCGGACACGAACGCCCGCGCATCCACACCGGTAAACACCACGACGCGCACGGACTCGTCGGCGTCGAGTTCGCGCGCTACGCCGCGCAAGCGTTCCCACAAGGCGAACGTCAGCGCGTTGCGCGCCTCCGGCCGGTCGAAGACCACCCACGCGATACCGCCGTCCCGCCGCTCGACGCGAATCACCCCAGCACCGTTACGCCGTCGCGCGCCAGGCGCGCCAGCTCGTCGTCGGTCACGCCGATGCCCCGCAGCACGTCGGCGGAGTCAGCGCCCAGCACGGGACCCGCGCGCTCGATCCGCGCCGGTGTCTCGGAAAAGCGCATCGGCGAACCGATCTGGCGCACGGGTCCGAGCGTCGCGTGCGGCGCGTCGACGAAGAACCCGCGCGCGGCGAGATGCGGATCGTTGAACACTTGGTCGAAGCGCAGGATCGGGCCGCACGGGATGCCGGCCTCCGTCAAGCGCGCGGTCCAGTGCGCCGACGGCTGCGTCGCAGTCCGCGCCTCGAGCGCGGCGATCAGCGCGTCGCGGTTCGCCAGGCGGCGCTCGTTGGTTGCGAAGCGCTCGTCGTTCGCGAGCGCGTCGAGCCCGAGCGCGCTGCAGCAGCGCAGCCAGTGCGGCTGCGTGTTCGCACCGAACGTGAACCAGCCGTCGGCGGAGCGCACCGCCTGGTAGGGCGCGATCGCCTGGTGCGCGGAGCCCGACGGTTTGGGCACCTCGCCCGTCGCAAAGTAGCGGCCGGCTTCCCACACCGCAAACGACACGGCCGACTCGAACAGCGAGACGTCGATGAACTGCCCGCGCCCGTCGCGGTCGCGCGCGCGCAACGCCGCGAGCACCGCGATGGTCGCATACAGCGCGGACGTGAGATCGGCGATCGGCACGCCGACTTTGACCGGCGCGGAGTCCGGCTCGCCGGTGATGCTCATCAAGCCCGACATCGCTTGCGCGATGATGTCGAGCCCCGCGAGCTGCGCGTACGGCCCATCGTTGCCGAAGCCGGTCGCGGCGAGATAGATCAGCCGCGGCGATTCCGCCAGCAAGGCTGTGTGACCGAGGCCGAGGGCGTCCATCGTGCCGGGCCGCAAGTTCTCGATCACGACGTCCGCGCTCGCCGCGAGCTTGCGAAACAGCGTCTTGCCGTCCGCCGACTTCAAATCGAGCGCGACGCTGCGCTTGTTGCGGTTGAGGCGCACGAAGTTCGAGCTCTCCTCGCCGAGGAACGGCCCGGTCGTTCGCGTGAGGTCGCCGCCCCGCGGATTCTCCACCTTGAGGACCTCGGCGCCCAGATCGGCGAGCTGCATCCCGCAGAACGGCACGGCCATGAAGTTGCCGACCTCGATGACGCGGATGCCCGCGAGCGGCGGAAGAGAGCTCATGCGCTCCGAGGATTGAGCGCAAGCGCTCCACGACTCCTCGTCGGCGGCGGCAAGATCATGGCAATTTACGCGCTGCTCGTCAGGGCGGCCGACATGGTGCGGCTAGCGCTGATCGCATACCTCACGGCAAGTTCGGTTGTCTGGATTCCGCGATCGTCGGCGTGTCTTCGTGGGGGGGTCAGAATTGTTTTGTCACCGTGAACCGGATCAGGCGGCGTTCGATCGGGTGGAAATGGACGTCGCCGACCCCCGCTCCGCATTGATCGATCGGGCAGATGCCGGCGAAGCCCGGCTTCGTGTAGGCGGGGTCACTCGGAATCGACGAATTGTAGTAGTAGTCGATATCGCTCGATTTCGTGCCGAGCAAGTTGAAGACGTCGACCCCGATCTTCGTCCCCTTCGACGGCTTGAAGCCGACCTGCAAGCTCAAGGTCGTCGTCGGATTCGAATGGGCGCTGCCGTCTTCAATGAGCGGACGCGGTCCGAAGTAGCGCAGCCGCACGCTTCCGTAAGCGCGCGTTTTGTCGACGGCGACGCCAAACGTCAAGACGTCTTTGATCGACCCGGGGATCGTTTGACCGACGGGGTCGAAGTTGGTGAACTTGGCTGCGGATGATGCGTAATCGAAATCCAGTGTGACGCCGGGGCTCGGCACATAGAAATTCGCGAGCTCGAAGCCGTAGCGATGACTC
>JALZBE010000648.1 GCA_030947665.1 Vulcanimicrobiota bacterium
CGTCGCCGCCGCGCGCGCCGAGGCCGGCGATATCGTGCTCGCCGTCGCGGAGGGTGCAGCGACGTGGGACGGCGTCGCGTCGCTGGGCGACATCCTCGCCGGTCGCGCCGCGCCGCGCGCGGGCAGGTTTTCAGTCTTCGATTCGCTCGGGCTCGGCGTCGAAGACGTCGCCGCCGCATCCGCAGTCCTGGGAGCCTGACATCCGCCCCGGATCGAACGCGGCGCGCATGGCACTGCTCTGGCTCGCGGGGACCGATCTCCGGCTGACGCTGCTCGCGGTGCCGCCCGTGATCCCGCTCATCCACCGCGAACTTAACCTCAACGAGTCCGGGATTGCCGCGCTGTCGAACTTGCCGGTGCTCGTGCTCGCGGGTTCATCGATGTTCGGCGCGCTGCTCACGACGCGTTTCGGCGCGCAGCGCGCGATCGTCGCCGGTCTGTGGACCATCGCGGTCGCATCGGCGCTGCGTGGCTTCGGACCGTCGATCCCGATGCTGTTCGCGATGACGCTGCTCATGGGGATCGGCATCGCGATGATCCAGCCCGCGTTTCCGTCGCTCGCGCGCGCGTGGTTCAGCACGCGCATCGCGCTGGGCACCGGGATCTGGGCGAACGGCCTGCTGTGTGGCGAAGCGCTCAGCGCGTCGCTGACCATCCCGTTCATTCTGCCCCTCGTCGGCGGCTCGTGGGAACGCAGCTTCGTCGCGTGGAGCATCCCCGTCGCCGTCACCGCGCTTGCGTTCGGATTCGCCGGCGGCGGCGAAGCGCGCGCGGCGGGTCCCGCGCCAACCTGGCTGCCGAACTTTCGCGACCCGCGCGTGTGGCAGCTGGGCACGTTTCAGTCCGCGGCGAGCTTGGCGTATTTCGGCGCGAACACGTTCTTGCCGGACTTTCTGCACGCCAGCGGACACGGCGGCCTCGTGGGCGCGAGCTTGACCGCGCTCAACGTCGGGCAGCTCCCCGCGTCGTTCGCGGTGGGCTTCATCCCGATGCGCATCCTCGGCCGGCGCAGCACGTCGCTGTTCGTCGCGGCGCTGATCGCGCTCGCCGTCGCCGCCGTCATCGTGCTCGGCGGTATCGCGACGGTGGTGGCCGCCGCGGTGCTCGGTTTCACCTCGGCGTACGTGCTGACGATGACCTTCGCGCTGCCCGCCCTGACCGCACCGCCAGACGAGGTTTCCCGGCTTGCAGCCGGGACGTTCACGCTGGGGTACGCGATCTCGTTCGTCACCACGCTCGTCTCGGGCGCGGCGTGGGACGCCACGCACGTCGCCGCGACGGCGTTCGTGCCGCTGCTGGCGGCGGCCGCGATCGTCGCGATCCTGGGGCCGCGGCTCGGCGCGGTAATGCTGCGCGCGCCGGTCGAGGATGTGCGCCGCGAACCGCCAATCGCGCCGGGATGAGCCATCCTTTTGCGATTACCGGAATGGACCTGAGCGGGTACATGGTCAAAGATGCGGCCCGCGCGATCGGCTTCTACCGCGACGTGCTCGGGCTCGAACCGGTGGTGGTGTATCCCGACAACCGGGGAGCGGAATACGAGCTCGCTGACGGCACGACGTT
The DNA here is from genome assembly GCA_030947665.1 of Vulcanimicrobiota bacterium. Taxonomy (GTDB): domain Bacteria; phylum Vulcanimicrobiota; class Vulcanimicrobiia; order Vulcanimicrobiales; family Vulcanimicrobiaceae; genus Vulcanimicrobium. The sequence goes on from JALZBE010000648.1 coordinate 1,564, forward strand.
CGGCTTGTGGAACGCCGGCGGCAACTTGATCCCGTTCCAGCCGAGCAACGGCATCTTGTTCGCGGTCGACGATCTGGACGCCGCCGTCGCGGCGGTGAAAGCGCGCGGTATCCCCGTCGTCATGGAGCACGAGACGCCCGTGTGCTTCATGGCGATGTTCAACGACACCGAGGGCAACAGCGTCGTCTTGCACAAGCGCAAGACGGCCTAGCTAACCCGCGCGGTTCTGCCGCAGCGCGGCGTCGACGCGGTGCGCGATCGCGCCGATGCCGGCGTTGCCGGCGGCGTAGTTGCGCAGCTTCCGGGTGAGCACGACCAGCACGTACGGCGCGTCGCCGAACGGGTCCACGATCCCCGCGTCGTTGCGCACGAAGTCGATCTCGCCGGTCTTGTGCGCGCACGGCGTCCCCGGCGGCAGGCCGCGTACGATCTTGGTCGCGTCGTCGTTGCCGAGCAGCACGTCGATCATCGCGCGGCAGCTCGGCGGAGTCGCGATGGTGGCGAGCCCTTCGCGCGCGCCGCGCTCGATCGCGAACAGCAGCCGGGCGGTGTCCGCGGGCGTGATGATGTTCTCGCTGACCCGCCACGACGGCACGACGTCGGCAAAAT
>JALZBE010000195.1 GCA_030947665.1 Vulcanimicrobiota bacterium
GTGGTGCGGTGCGCGAAACGGCCGCGTCGCGACGACGCGCGGGCGCGCGCCGAGCAATCCGGCGACGCTGTACACTTTGGTGACGTCGAGCGCCTCCGCGGTCGTCATCGCTGGGAGAATCGACGGCAGCCGCCGCGCCAACATCGTCTTGCCGCAGCCGGGTGGTCCGACCAGCACGACGTTGTGGCCGCCGGCCGCGGCGATCTCCAGCGCGCGCTTCGCGACCGTCTGACCCTTCACGTCGGCAAAATCGCCGCATGCGGCGCGATCCCCGGGATCGAGCACGGTCGTGCCGCGGCGACGGAACTTCGCGCCGTGGCCCAGCGCGACCGCGACCGCGTCGCACAACGTCGGCACCGCGTAGACGTCGATCCCGTCGACGAGCGCGGCCTCGGCGAGGTTCGCCTCGGGCACAATGATACGCGCGAATCCGGCGTGTTTCGCGGCGAGGGTCATCGCGAGGACACCGGGCACTGCGCGCAGGCTTCCGTCCAGCGCCAACTCGCCGCACGCGATGTAGTCGCCCAGCGCGCCGGCCGTGAGCTGTTCGTCCGTCGCCAGCAACGCCAGCGCGATGGCGAGATCGAAGCCGACACCGGCTTTTCGCATGTCGGCCGGCGCCAGATTCACCAGCAACCGCCCCGGCGGGAAACCGAACCCCGAGTTCACCAGCGCGGCGCGGATGCGCTCGCGCGACTCGTTCAGCGCCCTATCGGGCAGCCCGACGATGGCGAAATTGGGGATACCCGCGGCGGAGTCGGTCTCGACGCGCACGACGTGGGCGTCGATCCCAGTGATGGCCGCGGAAAAAGCGAGGGCGAGCATGCGCCCTTCCATCACGCGCGCAGCTAACCGCGGCAAGTGCCGCCGGGGTCAGGTGACGGATTCGGTCGCTCGCGATCGCACGGCTGAGTGGCCCCGGCGGCGACTCCGGGGCCACTCGTTTCGTGTCAGGTACTCAGTATCGCTTCCCGTACGGGTCGCGACGTGCGGCGGGATTCCCCACCGCTTTGGGCGCAGGCAGGCCAACGAAGACTTTCGCCGCCGTCTCGCTGCCGATCACCGCAACGTCGAGCGTGCAGGAGTCGAGGAACACGCCCAATTTGACGCCGGCTGCTACGCAGATCGCTCGCGTTCGCTTGGCGACCTGCGGATCGAGATCGTTCGCGAAGAACGGTTTGCTCGGATTGCGCCGTTCGGTCTCTCGGCCGGCGCAGTTCGACAGCAGCGACGCGCCCGCCGCAACGCGCCAACTGTCGCCGTAGCGTTGGTAGAGATCCGTGAAGGAAAACGGGCTCGGGAACACCGTTCCGTCACGCGCCACGACCGCGTTGGTGTTTCTGTTGGTGTAGCCGAGCAGACCGTGCACGTCGTTGGGCCAACGGCCGAGGCCGACGGAGATGTCGATATACGCCCCGTTCAACGTTGCACGGATGCTATCGCCGGTCGGCGCCAGGACGTAGTAGACGTTGCCCTTTCTGATCACGTTGCCGTCGCCGGCAAGTCCGAACTGCCCGCCGTCTTGGATCGTCGTCGGCTTACCGTCGATCACAACACGTCCCGGAAGGCAAATCTCCACCCGGCTTCTGCCCGCTTGCACCGCAACCGCTTTGTTGACCGTTGCATCCGGCCAGGTTGGCGCCCCCGACACTTGCCGTGTTTCGACGAGGAAGCCTGAGCCGGCTTGCGCCAGGACGAAGTCGCCCGCCGCTTGGAAATCGTAGTACACATTGCCGAACGTCGTGAGATGGGTGTCGCCGATCGTCGTCGCGGCCGAACAGTCCGACGGCGATCCGCCGGCGCTGCTTTCCGTGAACGCGATCGCCGGCCCGACCCCCGATGCGGTCGGCGCGCTCGGGCCGAAGGTGAGATTGTTCGTCTCACCCGTGAAGCCTTGAGCCGTGCAGATCGGCGCGGCGGTGCCGCCGTAGGTAACCGTCGTCCTGGGAACGACCGTCGATCCGCTGTTGAAGCTCGCCTGTCCCCCGCCCGAACTGTTCCCGCCGTCCGCGAATACGTTGAACTCGGCGATCTTCCAGCCCGCGGCCGCATTGACCGCATTGTCTCCCGCAACTGAGTACATGTGCGTAGGATCGGTCGTCACGACGTTGCTGTCGCTGCCCGCACTGACGGTGCCGGTCATGGTCAGCTGGCCCAAGTTCGTGATTGGTTGAGCCGGTATGGTCGTGACCCCGGAGCTGTTGTTCTTCCAGCAATAGATGTCTGTCGATCCGGTAAACGAGAACTGGTGCCATCCCACGCCACCTGGGCAGGGTGCGTTGAATTTGATCAGCCAGTACTGAATGTACGCGCGCCCCGTGGTACCGTTGTTTTCGAACACGAACTGTTGCCAGCCCTTACATAGAGGGCTGGTCGCGGGGCAGATCGTGGTCGAGAAGAAGTCCGTGTTGATCTGAAGCGTATAGGCGTTCGCGATCGACGGTCCCGAATTACCAATTGGTCCGCTCTCGCTCGTCACGCCGCTGACGAGGTCGAACGAGCCTTTGGCCGAGGATATGAACCCCGACGGTGCCTGCGCCGAGACGTCGTCGAGATTGCCGACGACCAAGGGCCGCGGCCCGCGCCGCGGCGGCTGCGGATAGGTTGGCGATGGGGCGCACGCAACCTGGCGCCACTCGATGGCCGGAAAGGTGCTTACGGAGCAGCCTTTCTTCGGTACGGGTAGCCGCGACATTTCCGCCTGCCACGCTTCTTGGGTCTGCGCGATGCGCGGCTTGGTGGTTTCCTTTGCCGCGGCTGGCGAAGGTGCCGGCTGTTTAGATTGCGAGACCGCTTGGGCCGACGATGCGGCGACGAACGAGAGGCTGGCCATCAGCGCGATGCCGAGGGCGGTCACAGCGCGTCCGCGTGCCGAGCTATCAAGTTTCATGAGCGTTCTTCACCCCGTAGAAGTTGACGCTTGAGCTATTGCCTAGGCCTTATTGACGTCCTTTAGGTTAGCCAAGGAAAGGGGCACGGCTATCCCGCAGCAGGCCGGCCGACCTGCTCGTCGCCCCAGGTGTCGACTCGCGGGTCGATCTCCACACGGTGCACAGGAGTGACGGCTGATACTGTGGATAAGGGTCGGAACCAATTTTCCACCCGCCCGTACGATGATGGGACGCCGGCCTCCCTCGGCCGCTGCCGGCTCGCGCCGGGGCGGGCTCCGACTCAGTCCGACCGGCCCGATTCCTGCTGCTTGGCGCACCAAACGACGGTTTCAAACGAATTCTCTACGAATCCATAGGAGGCTGTGGACGGCGTGCGCGGTGGACCTGGGCGTCACGAGGCAGCTTACGTCGGCGCCCGCGTGCTAATGAGAACGCCTCTCAACTATCTCGCAAAACAGCCACCCGGCTGCGCGCGCAGGGGTTCGCGCATCGGCTCCCGCATCCGGTCCGACGGTATGAAGAAGCCTCTCGTTCTCGCGTGCGCCTTGGCGCTCGTCCTCGGCGGCTGCGCGAAATCATCGGACTCGTCAAGTTCGACGAGCACGTCGACCACGACCACCCAGGCCAGCCCCGGCGCCGCCGCGCCGGCCGGCAGCAAGACGATCGGGTTCTCGGTCCAGAACCGCGAGGCCCAGTTCTATCAGGACATGGAAGCCGGGATGAAATCCGAGGCGGCCAAGTTCGGCTATACCGTGAACGTCGTCGACGCCGCCCGCGACAACGCCAAGCAGCAGAGTCAGGTCGAGGACTTCATCTCGCAGAAAGTCGCCGCGATCGTCCTGACGCCGTACGACTCGCAGGCCATCGGCAGCGCGATCGTCGAGGCGAACAAGTCGAACATCCCGGTCTTCACCGCCGACATCGCGAGCGCGTCCAAGGACGGCAAGGTCGTCTCGCACATCGCCAGCGACAACGTCCAGGGCGGTATGCAAGCGGCCAAGCTCATGTGCGCGGCGCTGCCGGGCCACGTCGGCACGATCGCGATCATCGACGAGCCCGAAGTGACGTCGGTCCAGGATCGCGTGAAGGGCTTCAAAGACGGCATCAAGGCGTGCCCCGGCGTCACGGTGGTCTCCGACATCGACGGCGGCGGCGAGCGCGCGAAGGCATCGTCCTCGATGGAAGACATCCTCCAGTCCCACAAGGACCTTAAGGGCGTGTTCGGGATCAACGACGACTCGGCGCTCGGCGCGGCCAAAGCGATCGAAGGCGCGGGGCTCAAAGGCAAGATCGTCGTGATCGGCTATGACGCGGCGCCGGAAGCGCGCACGGCCATCGCGGCAGGCTCGATGTACGGCGACGCGATCCAGCATCCCGACCAGATCGGTGCGAAGACGATCGACGCGATCCACGACTACTTTAGCGGCAAGACGCCGGCGGCCAAGATCGCGGTCCCGGTCGGCACCTTCACTAAGGCCGACGCCGCAAAGTAACCGCGACGTGCCGGGGCCGTTGCTCACGATGCGCGACATCGTGAAGACGTTTCCCGGCGTGCGCGCGCTCGACGGCGTCACGTTCGACGTGACCGCGGGCGAAGTGCATGCGCTCGTCGGCGAGAACGGCGCCGGCAAGTCGACGCTGATGAAGATCCTCGCCGGCGCGCAGCCGGCCGATTCCGGCGAGATCACGATCGACGGCAAGACGGTCGCGATCGACGGCCCCAAGACCGCCGAGCGGCTGGGGATCGGGATGATCTATCAGGAGTTCAACCTCGTCCCCGATCTCGGCGTGATCGAGAACATCGTGCTGGGCGTCGAGCCGCGGCGCGGCATCTTCCTCGACCGGCCCGCCGCCGCCGCCGAAGCCGCGAAGGTGCTCGGCGAATTGGGGATCGTATTGCCGCTCGACCGCAAGGCGCGCCGGCTGTCGGTCGCCGAGCAGCAGCTCACCGAGATCGCGAAGTGCCTGGTGCGCAAGGCGCGGCTGATCGTGATGGACGAACCCACCGCGGCGCTCACGGACCGCGAGATCGCTGCGCTGTTCGCGCTCATCGCGAAGCTCAAGGCGCAGGGCGTCGCGTTCGTCTACATCTCGCACCGGCTCGAAGAGCTGCCGCGCATTGCCGACCGCGTCACCGTGCTGCGCGACGGCAAGGCCGTCGAGACGCGCCCGATGGCGCAGATGCCGCCGGACGATCTGATCCGCTTGATGGTGGGACGCGCGCTGGAAAACCACTTCCCGGATCTGCCGCCGGTCGCGCCGGACGCGCCCGTGGCGCTCGACGTGCGCGGCGTGAGCTCGGCGAGCGCGGTGCGCGTCAACGACGTCGCCTTCAAAGTGCACGCGGGCGAGATCGTGGGACTGGCCGGGCTGGTCGGCGCGGGCCGCACGGAGATCGTGCGCGCGATCGCGGGCGCCGACGTGCCGACCAAGGGCGAGATCTTCATCGACGGCAAGCGGGTCGTGGTGCGCTCGCCGCGCAGCGCGATCGCCGCCGGGATCGCGCTGATCACCGAAGATCGCAAGGCGCAAGGGCTCGTGCTCGGCATGACGGTTCGCGAGAACACGACGCTGGCGCACCTCAGCCAGTTCGAGCACGGTATCTTCATCGACAAGCCCGCGGAGACGACCGTCGCGAACGCCGAGATCGCGGAGCTGCGCATCCGCACGCCGTCGGCCGAGCAGACCGTGCGCAACCTCTCGGGCGGCAACCAGCAGAAAGTCGTGCTCGCGAAGTGGCTGATCGGCCACGCCCGCGTGTTCTTGTTCGACGAGCCGACGCGCGGGATCGACGTCGGCGCGAAGGCGGAGATCTACGCGCTGATGGTGGAGCTGTTAAAGCACGGCGCCGCGATCGTGATGGTGTCCAGCGAACTGCCCGAAGTGCTCGGAATGTCGCACCGCGTGCTCGTGGTGCGCGGCGGCGAGATTCGCGCGGACTTCGCGCGCGCCGACGCGACGCCGGCCAAGGTGATCGCCGTCGCGACGGGCGTGGCCGCCTAGATGGCCGACCCGAAGCCCCCCGCGGCCGCCGAGAAGGCGCAGGTCACGGCCGAGATGGCCGCCCGCGCGGACGACGCC
>JALZBE010000196.1:0-973 GCA_030947665.1 Vulcanimicrobiota bacterium
GCCCGAAACGCCGCGGCTGTCGCCTTCGCCCGCGCCGTAACGGCGCTGTCCTCGGGCTACTTGTCGAGGCCGCCGAAGCACATGTACTTGATTTCTACCCACTCGTCGATGCCGTACTTCGAGCCTTCGCGGCCGATGCCGGATTCTTTGATGCCGCCGAACGGCATCGACTCGTTGGCGATCAGCGGCGTGTTGATTCCCACCATGCCGGTCTCCAGCGCTTCCGCGACGCGCCATGCGCGCCCGATGTCGCGCGTGTAGAAGTACGCGGCGAGGCCGAACGGCGTGTCGTTCGCCATCGCGATCACGTCGGCTTCGGTTGTGAACGACGCGATGGCGGCGACGGGGCCGAACGTCTCTTCGTTGCTCAAGCGCATCGCCGGCGTCACGTTGGTGAGGATCGTCGGCTCGTAGAACGTGCGGCCGAGCTCGTGCGGCTTGCCGCCGTGTACGATCGTCGCGCCGCGCGCGCACGCGTCCTCCACGTGCTCGACCACCTTCGAGAAACCTTGCTCCTCGATCAGCGGCCCGAGCGTCGTGCCTTCGGCGAACCCGTGGCCCACGCGCAATTTCTGCACGCGCGCGGTGAGCTTCTCGACGAACGCGTCGTGGATGCCCTCCTGCACGTACAGCCGGTTCGGGCTCACGCACACTTGCCCGGCGTTGCGAAACTTCGCGCCCATCGCGCCGCTGACGGCCGCGTCGATGTCGGCATCGTCGAACACGATGAACGGTGCGTTGCCGCCCAGCTCCAGCGAGACTTTTTTCACGGTGCGCGCGCACTGTTCCATCAGCAATTTGCCGACGACCGTCGAGCCGGTGAAGCCGAGCTTGCGCACGATGGGATTCGACGTCATCTCGCCGCCGATCACGGGCGCATCGTCGGCGTCGCCCGTCACGACGTTGAAGACGCCGGGCGGCATCCCGGCCTGTTCGGCGAGCGCCGCCACCGCGAGCGCGGACAGCGGCGTCT
>JALZBE010000196.1:983-5968 GCA_030947665.1 Vulcanimicrobiota bacterium
CTTCAGCACGAAGGTACAGCCGGCCGCGATCGCGGGCGACGCCTTGCGCGTGACCATCGCGTGCGGGAAGTTCCACGGTGTGATGCCGACGCACACGCCGATCGGCTGTTTCACCACCACCATGCGGCGGTCGTTCGCGAGCGTCGGGATCGTGTCGCCGTACACGCGCTTGGCCTCTTCAGCGTTCCACTCCACGTAAGCCGCGCCCATCGCGATCTCGCCGCGCGCTTCGGCGAGCGGCTTGCCCTGTTCCAGCGTCATGATGTGCGCGAGCTCGTCGGTGTGCTCGACGATCAGGTCGTACCAGCGGCGGATGATCTTCGCGCGCTCTTTCGCGGGCGTCGCGCGCCAGCCGGGCAGCGCGGTGTTCGCCGCCTCGATCGCACGGCGCGTCTCCGCGGCGCCCATGCGCGGCACGTTCGCGACGGTGTCGCCGGTCGCCGGATCGTACACCGGGAACGTCGCGCCGGAGTCCGCGCCGACCCATTCACCACCGACGTACGCGAGCGACTTGAGCAGCGTGGAGCGTTCGAGCACCGAGGTCATGGGCGCGGGTCCTTTCGGTCGGGAGGCGGGCGTGAGCCTTCGCGGTTGGGCGCGCGGCGCCCCATCGGCGCTCGGTCAGCCCAAGGGACCTCTGCTAAAGAATTAATTGACAGCCGCCGGGCGGCGGTGGTAAGGTGCTATTAATTCTTTAACGGAGGGTGCATGGCTCGTCGCGGATCGCCGGTTCTTACGGATGCGGAGCTTCGGCTCATGGAAGTGCTTTGGCGCCGGCCGGGCGCGACGGTCAGCGACGTCGTCGAGGCGCTCGCCGATCCGCCGCTCTCGTACAGCACCGTGCTCACGACGCTGCGCATCCTCGAGCGCAAGGGCTACGCCGCGCACGAGGAGGTCAACCGCACCTACGTGTACCGGCCAGTCGTCGCGCGCGACGAAGCGGCGAACAAGGACGTCGGCCATGTGCTCACGCGCTTCTTCGCGGGCAGGCCGCTCGATCTCGCGATGCGACTCGTCGAACGCGACGGCGTGTCGCGCGACGAGCTGCGCCGGCTCAAGGCGCTGATCGAACGGCATGAGGTGGACGCGAAATGAACGCCGTGCTGACTGCGCTCGCACCGTTCCAAGGCGCGGCGCACGCGCTCGTGACGTACGCCGTGACGGCGCTGTGGATGGGCGCGGCGATCGCCGCGCTGACCGCGCTCGTCGTGCGCTGCTGGAAACCGCTGGACGCCGCGACGCGCTACGCCGTGTGGTACGTCGCGCTGATCGCGGTCGTGCTCGGACCGCTCGCGACGACCGTCGCGATGGAGTACACCCGTCCGGCTCCGCGCGTCGCCGACCTCGCCGCGGCGCTCAGCACGTCGCAGACGCTGCACACGCAAGTGAACGTCGCGCTGCCGCGCACGCGCATGACGATCGCGATCCCGCCGTATGTCGCGTTCGGCGCCGCCGCGCTATGGCTGCTGGTCGTGCTCGGCGGTGCCGCGCGCTTCGGCGCCGGGGTCATCGTGCTCGCGCGGCTCAAGCGCGACGCGCTGCCGCTCGCGCCCGAACACCGTTCGGCGCTGTCGCTGTGGAACGCGCATGCCGGCGCGCACAGCGCGCGGCGCGCACGGCTGTGCGTGTCCGACCGTGTGGAAGTGCCCGTCGCCGTCGGCCTGTTCGACGGCATGGTCGTGCTGCCGCAGCACATCCTCGACGCGTTCGAGCCCGGCGATGTCGACCGCTTCGTGCTGCACGAGCTCGCGCACCTCGAACGGCGCGACGACTGGACCGCCGTGTTCGAGCGGCTCGCGCAGATCGTTCTGTTCTTCAACCCCTTCGTGCACGTCATCGCGAAGCGGCTCGACCTCGAGCGCGAGATCGCATGTGACGACCGCGTCGTCGAAGCGACGTCCGACGTGCGCTCGTACGCGGTGGGGCTGACGCGCATGGCGGAGTCGACGAAGTGGCCGCACAACGCGATCGCCGCGCCCGCGATCTTCGTCACGCGCAAGCAGCTGTCGCTGCGGGTCGAGGAGCTGCTGGCGCGGCGCCGCCTTACCGCGCCGGGCGTCGCGATCGCGCCGGCCGCCGTCGCGCTCATCGTGTCGCTCGGCGTCGTCGCCGCTGCCGCCGTGCACGCGCCGTCCGTCGACGTCGGCGGCGCGTCGCACGTCGCGCCCCGCGAGATCACGCGCGTTCACGAAACCAAGCTGATCCTGCTCGACCGCAACGGCAAGAAGACGATGTTGGGCGCGAAGCGCGCCCGCGTCATGGTCGTGCACGGCGACGTGAAATCGTTCGACGACGTGCGCGCGTTCGACGAGGTGTCGCCCGAACGCGTGCGCGCCCTGCTCAAAAAACTCGAGGCGGACGGCGTCGTTCGCCAAACCGCTCCGCCCCCCGCGCAACCGCTGCAACCAACCCGCTAGAGGTCTCCATGCCGCTCCTGATCCCACCGCCGGCCCGGCGGTCTGTTCGCCGCGCGCCGCGCGCCATGTGCGCCCTCCTCGCCGCAGCCGTCGCGCTGTTCGGCGCCGGTGTTCCGGTAGGCGCGGCGGATGCCAGCGACATCGTGATCGACGTCGTCGACGCCGCGACGGGCGCACCGATCACGCTTGCGCGCGTGCTCGTGCAAGGCGAGGTCGGGCTCATCGGCTACACCGACGCCGAGGGCCACGCACGGTTCGAGTCGGTCGCCACCGGCTCGTACCGCGCGATGGTGCTCAAGCGCGGTTTCGTGGTCGCGCGCTCGTCGTTGTTCGACGTGTCGGCGAATCGCACGTCGAGCGTGCGCGTGCGTTTGCAGCGCACGACGGCGTTGAAGCAGATCGGCAGCGTGTCGGTGACCAGCTCGCCCGCGCGCGCATCGCGCGAGGTGGGGCAGGATGACGCGCTGCGTTATCTCGACGGCTCGCTGCGCGACGCGCTCGGCGATTTGCCCGGCGTCACGTCGGCGGGCGACGGTTTGCAGATCGACGGCAACGACGCGTCGCAGACGGGGGCGAGCGTCGACGGCGTGCCGATCGCCGGCGCCGGCGGCTCGCTGGCGGGACGCGGCATCAACGCGGACTTGTTCGGCGGCGCGAGCGTGAGCTCGGGCGCGTCGCACGGCGCGCTCGGCGGCGAGGTGGGTTTCCGCACGCTGCAGCCGACGCGCTTCGCGCAGCAGCAGGCGACGCTGCAGTACGGCAGCGACAACTCGTCGTCGGCGCTTGCGCTCGCGCGCGGTTCGGTGCGCAATCTGGGCTACGTGGTGGAGCACGCGACGCGCGGCCGCACCAGCGCGTTTACGGGCTTGGACTTCACCGACGCGACGGGGCTGACGTACCGGCACGACGGTGATCGGCTGATCTCCGGCGATCTGGCGAAGCTGCGCTGGGCGCCGTCGATCGCGCAGACGCTCACGCTCACCGGGACCGCGACCAACGCGGCGGACGGGCTCGTGTGCGGTCAGTTCCTCGCACGCTTTCCGTGCGGCTACGGGCCGAGCGCGTCCGCGCGCTCCAACGGCCGCCTGATGACGCTTTCCGAAAACGCGACGATCGGCGCGACCACGCTGATGGTCGGCGCGTTCGCGAACGGCTCGCACGATTCGTCGAACGAAGCGCAGCGCATGCTTGCCGGCACCGCGGCGCCGCAGAGCACGGAGTTGCGCGCGAACGCGCGCGGCTTCAATGTGGGCGTGCAGCTTCCGGCGGGCGACCGCCACGACGTGTCGCTGAACGCGCAGAGCTACGGGCTCGCGATCGACGGCACCACCACGACCACGCTCGGCACGTTCGGCATCGCGCAGCGCACGTCATATCACGGCGCGTCGGTGGTCGACCGCTATCATCCGACGCAGCGGCTCACGCTCACCGCGCGCGCGGGCGTCAACGGCGGCAACGGCTCGAACGCGTTCGCGTCCGGGCTCGACGTGCGCTGGCAGCCGAATCGCGGCACCGCGTACGCCGTCACCGGCTCGTTCGGCGACGCGGGCGCCGGCGTCGCGATCACCGGCACCGCGTTCCCGGATCCGCGCTCGCTCACGTTCGACTGCGCGAACGGTCTCGCGTACGGCAGCATTCCGTCGACCAACGCGGCGCGCCAGCGCTCGTCCGCGCTGCGCGCGTCGGTCGAACGCTCGGGACGCCGCGGAAGGCTCGCGCTCACGGCGTGGTCCGCGCGGCTCGAGGGCGCGCCCGTGTTCACCGCGCAGGACGCCGGCGCGATCGGCGTGCCGGCGAGCTATCTCGGGACGGTCGGTGCGTTCGCGACGTCGCCGTACGTGTGCGGCTCGCCGGCGATCGGCGCGCTCGCGTTCACGTCGTACCAGCCGGCGAATCAGCTCAGCCGCGGCGCGACCGCCGCGGGGACGCTCGAGATCGGCAAGGCGCTGATCGCCGGGTTCGCGAGCGTGCAATCGCGGTTCGTCACCGACGCGACGCCCGCGACCGCCGCGCTCACGCCGGTCGGCGTGCAGGTGCCCGGCACGCCGCTGCACCGCGCGGGGCTCGTCGCGACGGCGAAGCTCGGCAAGTCGGTCGATGTGCTTGCAAACGTCAGCTACACCGCGGCGAACAACCCGAATCGTTTGCCCGCGTACACGGTGTTCAACGCGGGGTTCGCCGCGCCGCTGCGCGAGGGCTCCATCGCGATCGTCGGCACGAATCTCGGCAACGCGCACCCCGGTCCGTTCGTGCCGAGCGCCGAGGCGCTCGCGTTGTCGCGCATCGGCGCGTCACCGCTCGCGCTCGCCGCGACGCCGCTCGCACCGCGCGCGGTCGGACTGACGTACACGGTGCGCGCGGGCCGGCTCGGCTCGACGGGCAGCGGCGCCGCGACCGCCGACGCGTCGGCACCCGAAGAAGAGGGCCACGGCGGCGTCGAGATCCGCATCCGCGCGACGCCGCTGCGCGAAGGCGCGCATCCGAACGCGCTGCAGATCGATCCCGACAACGACGCGTGCACGCCCGCGGCGGCGAAGCTCGCACAGCCGGTGATGGACGCGATGGGCC
>JALZBE010000649.1 GCA_030947665.1 Vulcanimicrobiota bacterium
CTCGTGGTGCGCGGCGGCGAGATTCGCGCGGACTTCGCGCGCGCCGACGCGACGCCCGACAAGGTGATTGCCGTCGCGACGGGCGTGGCGGCGTAGATGGCCGACGCGAAGGTTCCGCAAGCCGCCGAGAAGGCGCAAGTCAAGGCCGAACTGACCGCGCGCGCCGGCGACGTCGCGGCGCAGAACCGCCGGAGCGCGACGATCCGCTGGGTCGGGATCGCGGTCGGTTTCTTCGTGCTGCTCTTCGTCGTCAACGTGCTCGCGCACGGCAACTTCCTCGAACCCGGCAACATCACCAACGTCCTGCGGCAAATCACGGTAAACGCGATCATGGCCGTCGGGCAGACGTTCGTGATCATCACGGCCGGCATCGACTTATCGGTCGGCTCGCTGATCGCGCTCACCGGCGTGGTCATGGCGCAGGTGTCCAACGCGCTGCCGTTCGGCGGCAGCAGTAACTTCGCGGTGACGCTGCTGGTGGGGCTCGCGGTCGGCTGCACCGCCGGTTACGTCAACGCGCTGCCCGTCGTGCGGCTGGGGCTGCCGCCGTTCATCACGACGCTGGCGATGATGCAGGTCGCGCGCGGGCTGGCGTTCATCCTGGCGCACGGCCAGCCGATCCCGCTCGCGAACAGCATGCCCTTCAATTGGCTCGGCACCGGCTATTTGTTTCCCGGCTTGTTCGGACTGCCCGGAATCCCGTTCGCCGTGCTGGTCATGGCCGTCGTCGCGATCGTTTTCTCCGTGCTGCTCGGGCGCACCGCGTACGGCCGCTACGTCCTCGCGCTGGGCGGCAACGAGGAAGCGGCGCGGCTGGCCGGTGTTGATACCGTGCGCGTGAAGACCCTGGTGTACGTGATCTCCGGCGGCTGCGCGGCGGTCGCGGGGCTGCTGCTGATGTCGCGGTTCGCCTCGGGCGCGCCGCAGAACGGCACCGGCTACGAGCTGCAGGCGATCGCCGCGGTGGTGGTCGGCGGCACGTCGCTGATGGGCGGCCGCGGTACAATCGTCGGCACGTTCTTCGGCGCGCTGCTGATTGGGGTGCTCTACAACGTGATGAACCTGCTGCACGTCGAATCGTACACCCAGCTCATCGTGCTGGGCGTGGTGATCCTGCTCGCGGTCGTGCTGGACGAGCTCCGCAAGCGGTACCTGGCCGCGCGCTGAGCGGAACTCCCGCGGCGTTGAGCGGAACGCCGCGGATCGCCGCGGAAGCGGGCGGCATGGAACCGCTCGACCTCACCACGCGCCCGCCGCGCGCCCCGCGCGAGACCCTCGCGGGCGTGGCGTTCATGCCGCGCACGATCGACAAGCTACGCGCGGAGATGCCGGGCGGCAACATGGGGAAATACCTCAACCGCTCCGACGGACTCAGCGCGGTCATGTGCAAGCGGATCAGCGTCGACATGGACGAGTTGCGCGCGGTCGTCGCCTCGGCAGATAGCGAGGACGACGTCGCGGCGTGGCTGCGCGAGCGCGTCAGCCCCGAGCTCGCCGCGGAGACAAGCGCGAAGCTCGCAACGCTGACGATGGACCGCTTGCCACCGGAGTTTCAGGAGCGCGTGCGCAAGAACCACCCGGTCCTCGCGCATCGCCCGGAGCTGAACACGTTTTTCGACATCTTCGACGCCGACGACGCGGTAGCGTTCGCATCGTCATGACGAGCGCCGCCGTTACCGTGCGACGTCCAGCTCGGCCGCGAGCGAGACGTCGTCGGTGACAAGACAGTCCAGGGGACCGGCGAAGTCGTTGCCTGCGCAATCGCGCTGCGGTACGACGTAGAGCACGAGCGGTTTTCCTTTGACATACGGCGTCGCGATCGGGATCGTACCGTAGTGCACGCCGCCGAACACGAAGGTGATCGTGGTCAGCACGTCGTCGTTTCGGCGCCGTGTCGCGAGCTCGGTAACGGATGCGCCCCTCGGCGACCCCGGACCGCCTCGTCGTAGGTTGGCGAAGGCATCGTTCATGGATCTTCCCCCTCTGACCCGATGAGTGTCCGGCACGCCGGTTACAGGGTGGTTACTCCTTGCTCTCGTTCGCTGCCGCCTCGCATTGGAGCTCCGTCGCCGGGCCGCGCGCCGCCCCGCGCGCCTGCGGCTGGCGGCGGCCGTGCTCGGTGAGCCGGTCGTACGCGCGCTGTGCGGCGGCGACCGCCGCGAGGCCGGC
>JALZBE010000197.1 GCA_030947665.1 Vulcanimicrobiota bacterium
GCGACGAGCAGCGTGACCCGCGCACAGCCCTCTCCGCGGCCTTCTCGGCGGCCAACGCGCGCGTCTACGCCCATTCGGGCAGCACCGAGGACTACGTCGCGTCCGGGAGCTCGCTGACGGCCGCGCTGATCGTGGGCGACCACGCCTTCGTCGGGCACGTCGGCGCGACGCGCGCCTACCTGGGCCGCGACGGCGTCCTGACATCGCTTACCAAGGACGACTCGATCGGCGACGGCCCGATGCGCGTGCTGACGCACTCGCTCGGCACGCAGCCAAATCTGGAACCAGCGCTCGAGCATCTGCGCCTGATGCACGGCGACGCGCTCGTGCTCTCGAGCGGCGCGCTGCACGAACTGCTCGGGGACGACGAGATCGCCGAGGCGCTGCGCGCCTCGGCGTCGTCGGAAGACGTCACCGCGCGACTGCTCGCAATCGCCGGCGTCCGCGGCGAGGGCGCCGGGACGGTGATCGTGGGGCGCGCGTTCCACGAGAGCGCCGCCGAGTCGGGCCGGCGGCGCCCGCACGCCCGTGACGCTGCCATCGCGCTCGCCGTGATGCTTGCCGCGACGATCGTCGCGATCGTCATGCTGCGCGCGATGTTCACCTCCGCGTGACCGAATCGCTCGTGCGCCTTCGGGCGTGCGTGCCGATGGTGGTCGCAATCGTCATCGCCGCCGTCACCGTGCGGCTGGCGCCGCGCGCAGCGTTGCTGCCGGAATGGCTGCCGTTCGCGCTGGGCGCGCTCGCGCTGGCGTGGCCGGCGATCCGGCCGGTGAACGTGTCGCGCGACGACACGCTGCCCGCGCTCGCGATCGTGCTGTCGTCGATCGGGCTCGCCGTCGTCGCGCGCCTATCGCCGCAGCTCGCGCAGAAGCAGATCGTGTGGCTCGCGTTCTCGCTGATCCTCGCGGTCGCGATGGGACCGGCGTTCACGCGCTTCCGCGTGCTCGCCGCGTACAAGTACATCTGGATCCTCGCGGCGATCACGATGTTCGTCGCGCTCGCGCTGTTCGGTGAGGAAGTGAACGGTGCGCGCTTGTGGATTCATTTCGGGCCGGTGCGGTTCGAGCCGGTGGAGATCATCAAGCTGCTCGTCGTGCTGTTCATGGCGTCGTATCTCGCGGAGACCGCCGACGTCATCGCGCGCACGCGGCCGTGGTCGCTGCGGTCCAATGCGAAATACCTCGGCCCGCTGTTCGTGGGCTGGGGCATCTCGATGATGATCCTCACGCTGGAGCGCGACCTCGGGATGGCGGCGCTGCTGCTTGCCACGTTCGTGTCGATGCTGTACGTCGCGACGCGCCGCATCGATCTGGTCGCCGGCGCGATCGCGGTGTTCGGCATGGGCGCGTGGTGGGCGGCGACGCACTACCGCTACGTCGAGACGCGCATCGCCGTGTGGAAGGACCCGTTCCACGACCCGCTCGGGGCGGGGTATCAGGCCGTGCAGTCGTTGTTCGCGCTCGCCAACGGCGGGCTGTTCGGAACGGGCTACGGCCTGGGCCGGCCCGACTACATCCCCGAGGTTTCGACCGACTACCCCTACGCGGCGTTCGGCGAGGAGTGGGGGGCGATCGGGTCGATCGCGCTGCTGGCGCTGTTCCTGGCGCTGGTGCTGCGGGCACTGCGCGTCGCGAACCGCCAGCCCGACCTGTACGCGAAGCTGCTCGCCACCGGGCTCGCGAGCGTGTTCGGGTTCCAGATCCTGATCATCGTGGGCGGCGTGCTGCACCTGTTCCCGCTCACGGGGATCACGCTACCGTTCATCTCGTACGGCGGCAGCTCGCTGGTGACGAACTTCTTGCTGGTCGCGCTCGTCTGGGCGATCTCGAGCGAGCGCCGCGTTCCCGTGCCTCGGGCGGAGCGGGCGCGCGGTTTGTAAGGATTGGGTAAGGCGGACCCTGCTCGCTAATGTCCGCGGCGGGCTCGCCCGATACTAAAGAATTGCGCGTGCCGCGCCGATAGGAAGGACAGTATGGCAGATCAGGATCCTCCCACCGGCTCCGACGTGGAGCGCTCTTTTCCGGAGTTCGACCGCCGTAAGGGCCCCCGCCGCGGGGTTGGCGCGGAAGTCGTGGACCCGCAGTTCGAGCGCCGCGGCCCCGACCGCCGCAAGCGCAAACCCGGCTTCGCCGGGCTGTTCGGCGCCATCTTCGGCCCGGGCCGCGACGAAGAACCGACCGAGGAGAAGTAGCCGCGGGCGAGCGCGTTCACGCGATCAAGTCGTGGGCGAAAAGCGACTCCAGGATCGCAGCCATCGCCGGATCGATCGCACGGAGGCGCGAGCGCGTTGCGCGCGGCCAGGGCGAGCGCGCGTCGTTCGCCTCGACCCACGCGCGCACCGACTCGGCAAAGTATTCGTCGAGCGCCGATGCTGCGTACGGTGTGATGAAGGCTCGTGCCTCGCGAAATGCGCGGCGCACTCGCGGATCGACGCCGCTCAAATAGACGCCGCCGCCTAGCGCGCAGTCGAGCGCGTGCGCGAACTCGTGCGCGACCGTCATCGGGGATGTGGACCGAAGATACACCGTGCGTTCCTCGACGACGAACAATCCCGCCGGTGGAACGGGCCAGTCGTCCACGCCGCTCGCGAGGCGCCGCAATGCGCGCGACCGGTCGCGATAGGCTTCTGCGCCGCGGAGGTGCACGAGGCGGACGCCGGCGTTCGTCGCGACGCGAAGCGCGCCGGGGCCGAAGCGGTCGAGAACGGCCTCGATCGCGGCATGGGCGTCGGGCCTTGCCTCGACGGTAGGTCGATTGCGCATGGTGCGCAGCGTACCGGCGCGGCGTTGCCGTCATGATTCGCCGATGTTACGGGCCGGCGACGTCCGGTCGGAAACTTTCGCGGCTGTCGCTGCTCTTCGTGCTCGGCTATTTCCTGATGTACGTGCGCGCGGCGATTATCATCGGCGGCGAGGACGGTCTGACCGCCATTGCGACATCCTTCCGCATGACCACATCCAACAGCGGCCCGAGTCTGGTCGCGTTCGCGGGGATCATCGGCGCGTTCATCATCGGCCGCATCGTCGACGCAGCGACGATCCATCTGCCGATCATCGGCCTGTTCACCGCGTTCTTCGTCGGCGGCGCGACGGCGGCGTACATCGCGCTCGTCGAGGTTCGGTTCTACCAGCGGCTGCACGGCGAGAGGGTCACGGGAACCTCGCTTCAGCAGCGGTGAAGTAGGGCTATCGTGAACCGCCGGCGGAAGCAGGCGATTATGGCGACACAACTGCTTCCGACGATCAACAACCTCGCGTTCGTCGCGTACAGCGGCGCGCGGATCGTGTTCGACCGCTACTACGTGACCGGACAACCGTCGGCGTTCGCGTATCCCGCGATCCCCGAGGCGGGGATTCGGTCCGTCATTTGCGTTCGTCAGCCGGGCGAGGCCGTTGCGCCGCCGCCGGTCCCGCCGCCGCCGCCGTTCGACACCACGGAAGCGTCCACGCTGCAGCAGCTCGGCGTGTCGTATCAGAACATCCCCATCACGCGCACCATGACGCAAGCGGAGTTCAACGCGGCGGCGACGCAGGCTGCGATCGCGCTGTTGAACAACGGTGCCGCCGGGCCGGCGCTGATCCACTGCTCGACGGGCGACCGCGCGTCGTCGGCGTTCGCGGTGATGCTGATCATCGGGGCCGGTTGGACCAACACCGATGCCGCCGACTACTGCATCAACGCGCTGCTGCTGGCGAACTCGAGCATGGTCGCACTCGTGCGGGGCTACAGCCCTCCCGCTGAGATGGCGCCGGCGATCCGCGACGCCGCCGCGAATTTCGATCAGTTTCGCGCCTGACGCGGCGCGGACGACCGCATGGTCGCCTCGCTGTCGACCGTGCGAACCTAAGGCAAGCCCGGGCGCCAGCCGATCACTGGCGTGTACGCAGCTTTGCACGGAGGACGCAACGGTGTCGACCGAAGCCATGATCTGGACGTTTCTCGCCTTGTGCGCCGGCGGGGGGATCACCGCGGGCGTGATGGCGTACCAGCGCGCGCGCCGCTTCGGCGGCGACGTCGCCGACTGGGTGCAGATCGCGAACATGAACACGCTGCTGCGGCTCGACCTCGACCACCTCACCGGCGACGACGACAACTTCGGATTGCGCGAGGCGCGCGTCGCCCTGAAGGCGGCGACGGCGAAGCGGCCGGCCGCCGAGCGCAAGCTGTTCGACCACTACAACGCGCTCGTCGGGATCGCGATCAAGTTCGGTGAGAAAGTGCACGACGAGCACGGTATCGTCGATTTGCAGGCCGTGGCGAATCGCCGGGCTCACGTACAGAACGCGCTGGCCGTGGGCGATCAGCTCGAAGCCGCGCTCGGCGGCATCACCGAGCTCGCGAAGTGCGTCAACCGCGATCGCAACGAGCGCGTGCGCCAGAGCTATCAGACGCCCGTCCTGGCAACCGTCACCCAGATGATCTCCTGATCCCGTTGTAGAGCAGACCCGGGAGTGGGCACAGGCTCCGGCAGCCTGGATGCTCAATACTGCCGGGTTCCGCTTTCCACTCGCGATAAGGTTTTCGTTGCAATACGTCTACACGATGCATCGGGTCGGCAAGATCGTGCCGCCGAAGCGTCAGATCCTCAAAGACATCTCGCTCAGCTTCCTGCCCGGCGCGAAGATCGGGATTCTCGGGCTCAACGGCGCCGGTAAGTCCACGGTGCTGCGCATCATGGCCGGCATCGACACCGATATCGACGGCGACGCGATCCCGATGCCGAACCTCACCATCGGCTATCTCGAACAAGAGCCGAAGCTCGATCCCGACAAGACGGTGCGCGAGACGGTCGAAGAGTCGCTGACCGAGATCATGGCGGCGCGCAAGCGGCTCGACGCGATCTACGCGGCGTACGGCGAACCCGACGCGGATTTCGACAAGCTCGCCGAAGAGCAGGCAAAGCTCGAAGCGGTGCTTTTCGCGCAAGGCGACGACCTCGAGCAGCAGCTCGAGATCGCGGCCGATGCACTGCGTCTGCCGCCGTGGGACGCGAAGATCGGGCCGCTTTCCGGCGGCGAGAAACGCCGCGTCGCGCTGTGCCGTCTGCTGCTGTCCAAACCTGACATGCTGTTGCTCGACGAGCCGACGAACCATCTCGATGCGGAGAGCGTCGAGTGGCTCGAACAATTTCTGCAGCGCTTCCCGGGCACCGTCGTGGCGGTGACGCACGATCGATACTTCCTCGACAACGCCGCGGAGTGGATCCTCGAACTGGACCGCGGACGCGGTATCCCGTGGAAAGGCAACTACAGCTCCTGGCTCGACCAGAAGCAGGCGCGGCTCGCGCAAGAAGAAGCGACCGAATCCGCGCGCCAGAAGGCGCTCAAGCGCGAGCTCGCGTGGGTGCGTTCCGGCACGAAGGCGCAACAATCGAAGAGCAAGAGCCGGCTCGCGCGTTTCGAGGAGCTGTCGAGCTACGAATATCAGCGGCGCAACGAGACGCAGGAGATCTTCATCCCGGTCGCGGACCGGCTCGGCGATCAGGTGATCGACTTCGCCGGCGTGCGCAAAGCCTACGGCGACCGGCTGTTGATGGACGACGTCCGCTTCCGCATCCCGGCCGGCGCAATCGTCGGCATCATCGGGCCCAACGGCGCCGGCAAGACGACGCTATTCCGCATGATCTCCGGCAAAGAACAGCCCGACGCCGGAACGATCGCCATCGGCGCCAGCGTGAACCTCGCGGTGGTCGACCAGACGCGCGAGTCGCTCGACGACACGAAGACCGTGTTCGACGACATCACCGGCGGCCGCGACATCCTCACGATCGGGCGGTTCGAGATGCCGTCGCGCGCGTATCTCGGACGCTTCAATTTCAAGGGCGGCGATCAGCAGAAGCCGGTCGGCACGCTGTCGGGCGGCGAACGCGGCCGGCTGCATCTCGCAAAGACGCTGCTCGCGGGCGCGAACGTGCTGCTGCTGGACGAACCGTCGAACGACCTCGACGTCGAGACGC
>JALZBE010000198.1 GCA_030947665.1 Vulcanimicrobiota bacterium
CTGCCGCGGGGGCTGCTGCTCGCGCTCGCGGGCGGCTTCCGCGTGGTCCCGTCGCTCGCCATCCTCACGCTCGCACTGCCGCTGCTCGGCTTGGGCTTCCGCCCCGCGCTCCTCGCACTGGTCGTGCTGGCGCTGCCGCCGATCCTGGTCAACACCGACGTCGGCCTGCGCTCGGTGCCGCGCGCGACGCTCGAGGCCGCGCGCGGAACCGGCATGACCGAACGGCAGATCGGCACGCGCGTGCGCTGGCCGCTCGCGCTCCCCGTCGTCGCCGTCGGCGTGCGCACCGCGACCGTCGAGGTCATCGCGTCCGCCACCCTCGCCGCGTTCATCGGCGGCGGCGGGCTGGGCGATTACATCGTGGGCGGTTTGCAGACGTCCGATCCCGCGGAGCTCCTGCTCGGAGCGGTGTCGGTCGCCGCGCTCGCACTTCTCGCCGACGCCGCGCTCGGATACGCGCAGCGCCGGCTCGCAGTCTAGGGAGAAATCATCTTGCTGTCACGCGCTCGCGCGCTCGCGCTTCTCGTCGCTGCCCCGCTCGTCGCTTCGTGCGGGCGCGGCTCGAGCGATTCGGTCACGATAGGCTCGAAGAACTTCACCGAGGAGCTCATCCTCGGCGAGCTCTACGCGCAGTCGCTCGAACACGCGGGCATCGCGGTGACGCGCAAGCTGAACCTCGGCACGACCGACATCGCGATGGCGGCGCTCCAGCGCGGCGAGATCGATCTCTACCCGGAGTACACGGGGACGGCGCTGCTCAACGTGCTGAAGCTGCCGCCGGACGGCGACGCCAAGCGCGTGTACCGCGACGTGAAGGCGGCTTACGAGAAGCAGTTCGGTCTCATCTGGCTCGGCCCCGCGCCGATGAACGACACGCAGGCGCTTGCGACGACGCAGGCGATCGCGGGGCGCGAAGCGGTCAGCAAGCTCAGCGATCTCGCCCCGAAGGCCGCCGAGTTGCGGCTCGGCGCGGTGCCGGAGTTTCTCAAGCGCGCCGACGGGTTGCCGGGCTTGCAGAAGCGCTACGGCGGCTTCCGGTTCAAGCAGGTCAAGATCGTCGACAACGGTTTGAAATACCAGGCGCTCGAGCACGGCGACGTCGACGTGATCCTCGCGTTCACGACCGAAGGCAATCTCAAGGCGAACAACCTCGTGGTGCTCGAGGACGACAAGCACCTGTTCCCGCCCGACCAGGTCGCGCCGGTCGCGCGCAAGGCAGTCGTGGATGCAAAACCGGCGCTGGTGAAAGCGCTCGACGCGCTCGCGCCGCTGCTGACCGACGATGTGATGCAGAACCTCAACTTGCAGGTGGACGGGCCGCAGAAGCGCGAGCCGGCCGACGTGGCGCGTGACTTCCTCAAACAGCACGGCATCGGCTGACGGCGGCGGCGGTGCGCGCGTCGAGCTGCGCGCGCTCGCCGTTCGCTACCCGGCCGCGACCGTTGCCGCCGTCCACGACGTGGACCTCACGATCGCGGGCGGCGAGTTTGCCGTGCTGCTCGGCCCGTCCGGCTGCGGCAAGAGCACCCTGCTGCGCACGATCAACCGGCTCGTCGAGCCGACGTCCGGGACGGTGCTGATCGACGGCGCCGACGTGCGCGAGCGCGACGCGACGGAGCTGCGGCGCGGGATCGGCTACGTGATCCAGGCGGTCGGCCTGTTTCCGCACTACACCGTCGCGGAGAACGTCGCCGTGGTGCCGCGGCTGCTGGGCTGGGACGACGCGCGCGTGCGCGCCCGCGTCGACGAACTGCTCGGACTGATCCGGCTCGATCCCGCGCGCTACCGCGACCGCAAACCGCGCGAGCTGTCGGGCGGCGAAGCGCAGCGCGTCGGCGTCGCGCGCGCGCTCGCCGCCGAACCGCGCGTGCTGCTGATGGACGAGCCGTTCGCCGCGGTCGACGCGATCGTGCGCGCGTCGCTGCAGGACGAGATCGCGCGCGTGCACCGGGAGCTCGGCACGACGATCGTGTTCGTCACCCACGACGTCGACGAAGCGCTGCGCCTCGCCGACCGCATCATCGTGATGAACGCGGGCCACGTCGTGCAAACCGGCCCGCCCGCGGAGATTCTCGAGCATCCCGCCGACGACTTCGTGCGCGACCTCGTCGGCGTCGACGCGGAGTCGCGCCGGCTCGCGCTCGAGCGCCCGCTCATCGAACGGTCGCCGCACCGGTGACGACGCTCGTGGCGGCATGACCTATCTCGCGGGGCACCTCGACCGCGTCGGCGCGCTCCTCGGCCAGCACGTCCTGCTGGTCGTCGTCTCGCTCGCCATCGCGCTGCTGGTCGCGCTTCCGGCCGGCGTGATCGCCGCACGCACCCCGCGCGCCGGCGCCGCGATCCTCGGTGTGACCGGCGCGCTCTACACGATCCCCAGCCTCGCGCTGCTGGCGCTGCTCGTCGCGGTCATGGGGCTCGGCGCGCCGACGGCGATCGTCGCGCTGGTCGCGTACGCGCAGATGATCCTCGTGCGCGGCGTCGTCGCGGGGCTGCGCGGCGTCGATCCCGCGCTGGTGGATGCCGCGCGCGGGCTTGGCTTCACGGCGCGCCAAACGCTGCTGCGCGTGGAGTTTCCCGCCGCGCTGCCGGTCGTGCTCGGCGGCGTGCGCGTCGCGACGGTGTCGCTCGTCGCGCTCGCGACGGTGGCCGCGTGGATCAACGCCGGTGGATTGGGCGTGCTGCTCTTCGAAGGGATCGGCACCAACAACCCGCAGAAGATCTTCGCCGGCGCGCTCGCGGCCGCGGCGCTCGCGATCGCCGCCGACCTGTCGCTGCGCGCCGCCGAGCGCGCGGTGCGCACGTAAACGAACCCTGCGGCTTACATCACCGTGAGCAGGCTCAGCGCGTAGCGCCCCGCCGCGTCGGTGTACGTTTTCGTTTCCGCGTAGCCGCAGCTCGCGGCGAGCGCGACGATCTCCTCGCACGTGAACTTGTACGACGACTCGGTGTGGATCTCGTCACCAGCGGCGAAGTCGACGACGACGTCCGCGGCGGCGACGCGCACGCGCTGCTGCCGCTCGCTGACGAGGAACGACTGCACCGCGCCGCGCTCTTCGTTCCAGCGCGCAGCGAACCGGAAGGCGCCGAGATCGAAGTCCCCGCCGAGCTCGCGGTTCATGCGCGCGAGCAGGTTCTTGTTGAACGCGGCCGTCACGCCGGTGGGATCGTCGTACGCCAGCTCGAGAATCGACGGGTCTTTCTTGAGATCGTAGCCGATCAGCAGCCCGTCGCCGGGATGGCGCGCCGCGGCGAGCAGGCGCAGCAGCTCGCGCGCTTCGTCCGGTTCGAAGTTGCCGATGTTCGAGCCCAGGAACAGCACCAGCACGCGGCCGTGAGTTACCAGCCGCTTCTCGCGCAGCAGAGGAAAATAGTCGCTGGCGTACGCGATGACGCGCAGCGCGTCATACGCGCCGACGAGCGCGAGCGACGAGTCCGTGACGGCGTCCGGTGAGATGTCGATCGGGTGGTACGTCAGCGACGGCTGCCGTTCAAGGATCGCGTCGATGAGCACGCGCGTTTTCACCGCGCTGCCGCTGCCGAGCTCGACCAGCTCCAGCGGACCGGTGAGCGCGCCGGCGATCTCGCGGCCGTACGTTGCGAGCAGATCGCGTTCGACGCGCGTCAAATAGTATTCCGGAAGCCGGGTGATCGCTTCGAACAGCGCGGAGCCCAGGTCGTCGTAGAAATACTTCGGCGAAAGGCTGAACGGCCGCGTCCCCAAACCGCTGCGGACGTCTTCGGCGAAGGACGCCACCCGCGCGGGGTGCGGATCGCGATGGAGCACGAAGCGGTCGGCGAGGCCCGGCTGCGTCGTCGGAGTCATCGTGCGACGCTCAACCCGAGGGCGTCCGCCCGGTTTGCAACGCGCCGCCGCCCAAAGAAGCTAGTGTGGTCTCTCAAAGCGCTCACCATCGACGTCCCCGGGAGCCCCACCTCTCCGGACCTCGGGCAGGGGTATACCCAGGCCGCCGCGCGGCAAGCCGCCCGGGCCGGGTAGATACCGCCGCACGATCACCCACCAAGTCGTCGTGCAAGCGTTCCTGCGCCGCTCGTTGGCGTAGCTAGCGGCCCACCATGCGCGACCAGCGGTCGCGCACGTCGACGACGTACTCGCGCGTCTCGGCGTACGGCGGCACGCCGCCGTATTTCGCGACGGCCGCCGCACCCGCGTTGTACGCCGCGAGCGCGAGCGCGTACGAATCGTCACCGGCGCGCTCACGATAGTCGTAGACGTACGCGGCCAGCACGCGCGCGGCGCCGGCGATCGCCGAACGCGGCTCCCACGGATCGACGCCGTACTCGCGCGCGGTCGGCACGGTGAACTGCGCGATGCCGACCGCGCCGGCCGAGGAAACCGCCACCGGATCGAACGCCGACTCTTGCAGCAGCGTCGCCGCGAGAAACTGGGGCTGGAGTCCGTTCGCACGCGCCGTTTCGACGACGTCGGTGCCGAGCATCAAGGCGTCGGCCGCGCCCATGCGGGGGTTGCTGCGCATGACTTCGCGCGCGATCTTGACGCTCGCGGGCGCCGTGCGCCCGGCGTCCATGCACAGCCGCAGACCGCGCATGACGGGGGCCGGCGGGGGTATATGCCACGACAGCGCGGCGTCGCGTAGACCGTCGATCCGGACCCCGGGTGCGGAGACGGCCAAGACGGCTGCCACGAAAGCGGTCGTGAGAGGGTTTCCGGAAGTCGGGACCAATCCGCCGTAAGCCCTCTTCTGTTACTGACAAGGATCAGCGTGCATTCGTTCTGGTCGAGCTCGCCGGTGATCGCCGCGATCGCGGCGACGTTCATCGTCCTGCTCGTGGGTGATTTCGCCTCGACGTTCTTCTACCACGTGCCCCAGCACGTGTGGGGCAAGCTGCACCTGCGCACGCACCACGACCGGCGCAGGTCCTACTGGGATCACGCCGTGCTGTCGCGCGATCCCCAGGTCCTGCTCGACGGCTTCCTGGGCGCGGTCCCGTATCTCGTCATCGCGTTTCTTTGCGCGTGGATCTCCGTCTACGGGGCGGTCGCCGGCTTGCTGCTCGGCCAGCTCCACGTCTGGTGGCGCCATACCACCGAGCTCGGCTGGAAGACGCCCGAATGGGGTGTCCGCCTGGCGCGAGCCCTCAGCATCGTGCTCCCCGAGGATCACGACGGGCACCACCGCAACCCCGAAGTCGAGTTCGGCGACATCTTCCGCTTCTATGACGCGCCGTCGCGCGCGATGATCGCGTTCTTCCGCACGCTTGATCCCAAGCGCAAAGCCGCGATGATGCGCCGGGCCGCGATGATGAAGCGGCGCAAGATGGTCAAGCAGACCAGCTGAGGTGGGATGACCAAACGCGTCCTCTTTCTGATCTCGGACACGGGCGGCGGACACCGCGCCGGGGCGCAAGCCGTCGGCGCCGCGCTCGACGAGATCGACGGAGCGACGCGGTTCGAGTGGCGCATCGACGACATCGCCACCCACTGCACGTTTCCGCTCTCCGCACTGGGGCCGGCGTATAGCGCGGCCCTTCGCTATGCCCCGCCCATCTACGGCGCGCTCTACCACGCGACCAACGGCCGGCGGCGCTACAAGACGATCGTGCGCTTCTGCGAGCCGCTCTACCGCGAGCGCCTGCGCGAGGTGTTCACCCAGTACCAGCCCGACGTCATCGTCTCGGTCCATCCGCTGCTCAACCATGCCGCGCTGCGCGCTCGCGCCGACGCTCGGATGCAGCAGGTCCCCATCGTCACCGTGATCACCGACCTCGGCCGCGTCCACGAGGGCTGGCTGCTGCCCGAAGCCGACCTGACCGTCGTCCCGGCGCGCGAGGTCTACCAGCGCGCCATCGAGCGCGGCGTCCCGCCCGAACGGCTGCGGCTGCTCGGCCACCCGATTCACCCCCGCTTCGAGGACGTGTCCGGCTCCAAGGCCGAGATCCGCAAGAAGCTCGGCCTCCCGGAAAAGGCGACG
>JALZBE010000650.1 GCA_030947665.1 Vulcanimicrobiota bacterium
ACCGAGAGCCGCAGCGTCACCGTGCCGCCGGCCGGAGTGTGCTCCAGCGCGTTGGCGACGAGGTTCGCGAGCGCGCGTTTGAGGTCGCCGCGCGCCGCGCGAACGCGTGCGTCCACGCCGGCGTCGACCGTCAGCGTGATGCCGCGCGCGTCCGCCATTGCGTGCAGCTCCGAACCGATCTCGCGCGCGACCGGTCCCAGCTCGATCAGCTCGGCGTTCACGCGGCGGTCGCCGGCCTCGAAGCGCGCGACCAGCAGCAGCGTCTCGGCCAGGCGGCGCAGGTCGTCGATCGAGACGAGGCTGTCGCGCAAGACCGTTTCGTAGCGCTCCGGCAGCGCGCCGTACGCGCCGTCCGCGGCTTGGCGCAGCGTCAACGCGAGCGCCGCGAGCGGCGTGCGCAGATCGTGCGAGAGCGCGTAGACGAGATCGCGAATCACGTCCTGGCGCTCGGACAGCGCTTCGTTGCGTTCCGCCAGCTCGGCGAAGAGCTGCGCTTGGCCTAATGCGTTTACGGCTAGCGTTGCGAAGGCACGCGCGGTCTGCACGGCGATCTCGTCCGGCGTCTCGGCATTCGACGCGGCGATCAGCACGCCGAAGCTCGTGCCGCGGTCGGCGAGCGGGATCGCGATCGCGCTGCGCGCCTGCAGGCGTTCGAGGACGAACCGTCCGACGGGGTCGACGCCGCGTACCACGCTGACGGTGCCGTCGTCCGCGACGCGGTGCGTGAGCGTCGCGATCTCCGGGGGCGGATGTGCGTCGAGCAGTTCGACATCGGGTTCGCCGCTGCGCGCGGCGAGGACTTCGTCACCGGGCCCGCTCGGATACCAGAAGGCTGCGCTCGCGTCGAGCGCTTGCGGAGCTTCGCGCACGATCGCGCGTTTCACGAGGTCGGGCGAGAGCGACGCGCGCATGCGGTCGGCGGCAGCGGCGAGCGTTACCTCGCGGCGCGCGCGCGCTTCCTGCGCGGCGAGGCGCCCGACGCGTTCGGCGCGTTCTTGCACCGCCGTGCTCAGATAGCCGACGAGCACGATCGAGAGCATCGACAGCAAACGGTCGCCGACGCTGATCGCGTCCCACCGGTAGCCGTCGTGCGCGGCGTTGATGGATCCGGCAGCGGCGTCGACGACGAGCGCCGCGACCACCAGCGACATCGTGAGCCGCCGGCTTTGCGTGAGGGCGGCGAGCACGATCGGAACGTCGAGCAAGATCGCGATGACGAGCGTCTGCGGCGTCACTGCGTCGGCGACGAACGTGACGATCAATAACGCGAAGGCGGCGACGGCGACGGCTCGCGAGCGCACCATCAGCGCTTCGGGGAGCCGCGAAGGCACCCTGCGAAAGACGTCGCGTGCGAGAACGACGCGCCGATGCGGCGGCACTGCTCGTCGAGCTCGGCCTGACGCCGAAGCTCACGATCTATCTGGGCGGCGCGCCCGGTGCGGGCAAGACGCACCGTTTGATCGCCGACGCGCTCGGCGAGGCGAAAGCCGGCCGCCGCGTCGCGATCGGATGGATCGAGACCAAAGGGCGCCCGCAGCTGGAGACGCTCGCGGCGGCGTTGCCCCGGATCGCACCGCGGCGTTTCGGCGGGCCGGGGGTTGTCGTCGAAGGCTTCGACCTCGAGGCGGCGCTCGCGAGCGACTACGAGACGATCGTCCTCGACGAGCTCGCGCACGCGAACCCGAGCGGTGCGTCGCACACGAAGCGCTGGCAGGACGCGCTCGCGTTGCGCGATGCCGGCAAGTCGGTGCTCGGCGCGTTCAACGTCATGCACTTGGACACCGTGGCGCCGGTCGCCGAGCGCATCGTCGGCCATCCGGTCCGCGAGCTGGTCCCGATCGCATTCCTGCGCAAAGCCGACCGCGTGATCGCGCTCGACGTCGCGCCGTCGATCCTCGAGTCCCGGCTGCGCACCGGGCGTATCGTGCGCGACGAGGACGTGGAGCGCGCCGCGGCGGGGATCTTTCAGCCGAAGAACTTGAGCATGATGCGCGAGCTGCTGCTGCGCGTCGTCGACGAGCTGACGATCCCGGTCATTGCGCCGAGCAAAGTGTCGATCGCGCTCGCGGCAGTCGCGGGCTCGATCGATCCGGAGCCGTTTCTGCGGCGCGCGGCCGCGTTCGCGGACGCGCTCGATCTCGCGCTCGAAGCGACGGCGCTGGCC
>JALZBE010000651.1 GCA_030947665.1 Vulcanimicrobiota bacterium
CCGGCCTTGCGCGCTTTGCAACTGACCTTGCTGCGCGCCGACCCCGGCGCTCGCCGCGTTCGTGGTGGCGAGCGCGGCAGTGTAGCGCGCTTGCGCCTGCGCGACGCCGGTCTGCGCCGCCGTCACGTTCTCGAGCGCGGCTTGGTACTGCGCCGACGCCTGGGCCTGGGCCGCACGCTGCGCGTCGAGCTGCTGCGAGGCGATGTCGCCCGTGCGCACCAGCGCGGTGTACCGCGCGAGGTCCGCGTTCGCGCGCGCGAGCGCCGCGCGCGCCGCCGGAACGCCTGCTTGCGCGACCAAAACTTGCGCTTGCGCGCCCGCGATCGCCGAGCGCGCGGCGTCGGCCTGCTGCTGCGCCGACTGCGTCTGCGCCTGTGCGTTCTGGATCGCGCTGCGGGCGGAGGTCACGCCGCCGGCGCCTTGCGCCGCCTGGGCCTGCACCTGCGCGCGCGTGAGCGCGACGTTCTCTTGCGCCGCGCGCGCCTGCGAGCGCTGCGCGGTGAGCGCAGCCTGCGCCTGCGTCAGCGCGGCCCGCTCGTCGGTGCTGTCGAGCCGGATGATCACTTGCCCCTTGCGGACGGGCTGATCGGTGTCGACGAGAATCTGCGCGACGCGTTCCTGAATCTTGCTCGTGACCGTCACCGTGTCGGCGTCGATGCGCGCATCGTCGGTCGTCTCATGCGTGCGCGCATAGCTGAGATACCGCGCGCCCCACACGAGTCCGGCAAGCACGATCAGCGCGGAGATCAAAAGAATCAGCACCGGCGGCCGCCGGCGCTTCGACTCCACTTTGACCGTCTCAGTCGACGGTGGTGATGCCGGCGCGACGTCCTCGCTCACGATGACGGGCCGCTGCGGCGGCGGTGTTTCGGTCCGGGTTTCCACGTTAGGAACGAACTCCGTTCAAAAAGACGTCGACGATGCCGTCGAGCGTCGCGCGATCGGGAACGGTACTGTTCCAGAGCTTCCGCCCGACGACGTACGAGAAGAGAATGCCCAAAAAGAAGCGGGCCGCCAGCGCGGGGTCGGCCCGAAACGAGCCGGCTTGCGCCTTGTCAGTGAAATACGCTGCCAGATCGGCCTTGATCTGTTCCGGACCGCGAAACTCCGGCGCGTCGTCGGTGCCGGTCGCGTCCTCGGCGAGCGACACGCACATCATCGCGCGCTTGGCGAGCATGTGCTCGGTCACGTAATAGGCGATCTCCCGCAGGTCCGCCACGAAATCGACGCCGGGCAGCGAAGCGAGCACGGAGCGGAACTGCTCGAGAACGCACGCCTGCTCGCGCATCGCGTCGAGCAGCGCCCGCTTGGAGCCGAAGTGCCGGAACAGCGTCGCTTCGTTGACGCCCGCCTTCTCGGCGACCTCGCGCGTGGTCGTTCCGCGCGTGCCGTTGCGCTCGAACAGCTCGCGCGCCGCGACGAGGATCTTGGTGCGCGTCTCTTCGGCGCCGGCGTGGGTTCGGTGACCGGTTGAGACCATCAGTTCTTCTTCGTGAACACAGCGTCGTCGACGGCGACGTTGGTTTTGTAGTCGGAGTAGATGCCGTGCGCGACCGCCTTCGCGTACGGGATCGCGATCTCGGCGTTCTGCTCGGCGAGCATCGAGTAGCCGCCAACCTGTCGGAAGGTCTGGCTCATCGTGATGTGCCCGCCGTTGTAGTAGTCGTAACGGATCGAGTCAATCGCCCACGCGTTGGGATCGACCAAAACCGTTTCATGGTCGATCATGCCGCGCACGCGCTGGACCAGCTTGAGCTCGATGTCCTTGCGTCCTTGGTACTCGCGCTCGCCCTGATAGGTCACCACGAAGCGCTTTTCCCAATTCGCGGGATCGCCGACATCGGCGAACATCTTGTCGAAGCCCTTCGCCAGCGCCGGCACCTTGTCGAACACGACCTCGTAATTCGACGGCTTCTTATAATACGTCGTGCCGTCGAGGTGCTGGCGGATGAAGGGGAACGACGTCATCCGCAGATCGACGTGCATGCGGCCCTGATAGCTGCTCAGGCTCGGGTTGCGCTCTTCGACTCGAGCGAGGATTGCCGTCGGATCGGTCAGGTGGTCGGCACCGGCGAACGCCGGCACGGCCAGAAACGCCAGCACGGCCGCGAACGAGGCGGCCGTCAGCCGCGCGAACAGCCCCGGGCCGTGGGCGCGCTC
>JALZBE010000652.1 GCA_030947665.1 Vulcanimicrobiota bacterium
GAACAGTAGCGCCGCGACCGGGTGCGCGCCGAGCTCGGTGCCCTTGCGGCTTCCGTAGTTCGTGTAGAACACGAACCCGCGCGCGTCCCACTGCCGCAGCAGCACGACCCGCGACGACGGCCGGCCCTTGGCGCCGACCGTCGCGACGCTCATCGCGTTGGGCTCGACGATCCCTTCGGCGTGCAGCGCTTGTTCAAGCCACACGCGAAACTGCGCGAACGGATCGCGTGCGACGGTGTTCGCGTCGAGTTCGCCGCGCTCGTAGCTGATGCGGCGATCTCGAATGTGTGCGTCGGCGTTGTAATCGGACATTTGCGATACTTACGGAAATCGGCCGGACAGCATGCCGCCGCCGAGCGCGAGCAGCACGACGACGCCGCCGGCGATCGCGAGCGGCACCGTCGCGTCGATGCGCTTCTTCTCCATGGTCGTGCTGGCCGCGAGCGCGGCGAGGCGACTTGTCAGCGTGCCGGCGTCGTTCGCTCGCGCGTACGCGCCGCGCGCCGACGAGGCGATCTGGCGCAGCGCGTCCTCGTCGATCGACGCCGCCTGATCGGTACCGGGGACGAGTTGCCCGCTGTCGTTCGTGCCGATGCCGACGGTGTCGATCTCGACGCCGTTCTGCCCGATCTGCGGCGCGACTTGGAGCGGATCGGCGCCGAGGTTGTTCACGCCGTCCGTGATCAGGACGATCGCGCGGCGCCCAGAAGACGGCAGCAGCCGCGCGGCAGTCGCAAGCGCGTCGCCGATCGCGGTGCCGCCGTTGGGCGGCGGGACGCGCGCGATCGCCTCGCGCACCGCGTCTTTGTCGTCGGTCAGCGGTTGGACCACGCCGGCACCGCTGGCGAACGCGACGATCGCCAGGCGCGTACCGTCCGGTACGGCGTCGACGAACGCCCGCACGGCTGCCGCCGCAGCGTCCGAGCGCGTCGGCGCGACGTCGGTCGCGCGCATCGAGCCCGACGTGTCGACGCACAGCACGACCGCGCCGCCGCGCACGGGGACGTTCGCGATAAAGCGCGGTCCTGCCAGCGCCGCGCCGAGCGCGACGATCCCCACCGCAGCGGCGATCATGAGCAAAAGCGCCGGATCGATCCGCTGCCTCACGGCCGACTCGAAAAACGCGAGGTTGCTGTACGCGAGCGCGGAAGCGTTCGCGCGGCGGGACGCGACGCGCGCCGCCCACCAGAACGCCGCCGCGAGCGCGACGCCGAGCACGAGCCACAGCGGGTGCGCGATGCTCATGCCGCGACGCCGAACGCGCGCAGCAGCGAGGCACGGCCATCGGCTTCTTCGAGCGCGCCGACGCGCCAGCCGGCGTCGCGGAAACGCGCGTAGAGCGCTGCTTCCCGCGCGTGGGCCGCCGTCCGATAGCGCGCCCGCGTGCGCGCATCGACGAAGACGCGCGCGACGCGCCCGGTTTCGGCGTCGCGCAACCGCGTGATGCCGCGCAGGGGAAGGTCGTCGCGCCAGGGGTCGCGCGCGAGCAGCATCGTCGCATCGAAGCGCAGCGCCGCGCGCACGAGCGCGTCGTCGCCGGGCAGGTCGAAACCGTCGACGACCGCCAGCAGCGACGCGCCGCGCGGCAGTGCGCGCAGCGCGATCGTCAGCGCCGGTGCGAACCGAAACGGCGCCGAAGCGCGCACGAACGCCGCAGCGCGACGGTCGCGCACGATGCGCTCGTCCACGATGCGCGCCGCGCGGTCGTCGCCCTCCAGCGCACCGAACCACGCGCGCAGCGCCTCGTCGGCCGCGGCGGAAAGCGGGCGCTTGCGGCCGACCTGCATCGAGCGGGACTCGTCGACGATCGCTGCGAGCACGAGCGCCGTCTCTTCCAAGTAGATGCGCGTCTGCAGCGCGCCTACCCGCGCCGTAGCCGCGTGGTCGATGCGGCGCGGGTCGTCACCTTCGGCGTACTCGCGCAACTGCGAGAACGTGAACCCGTCACCGGGGCGCGTCCCCCGCACGACGCCGCCGCGCCGCGGCGTGGCACGGGCCCGTCGAATGATCGCGTCGCGCAGCGCGTTCACGGCGCCGGTACCGACGCGATGATGCGGCGTACGACGTCTTCGGGCTCGCCGCCGGCGATCGCGATGCGGTCGTCGTACGAGATGCGGTGGCGCAGCACCGCCGGCGCGACGTCGCGCACGTCGTCCGG